>CADBTM010000235.1 GCA_902797555.1 Oscillospiraceae bacterium | reverse complement strand
TCCACCAGATCACCAATCTGGACGGTCCCAACCGCATCGTGGGCATCTGCAACTGCTCGGCAGGCAGCTGCTACGGTCTGCGCACCAGCCAGCTGTTCAACACCCCCAACATGTCCCGTTCGGCCTACCGCGCCCATGTGGACGCCACCAAATGTGTGGCCTGCGGCAAGTGCGTGGAGGTATGTCCCGCCGGCGCCGCCCGTCTGGGGCAAAAGCTTTGCAAGGCGGACGGCAGCAAGGTGAAGTATCCCATGCACGATCTGCCCGACGACAACGTGTGGGGCGAGGATCGCTGGAACCGGGATTACCGGGACACCAACAAGCTTAATTGCTACGACACGGGCACCTCTCCCTGCAAAACCGCCTGTCCCGCCCACATTGCCGTCCAGGGCTATATCCGCATGGCGGCCGAGGGTCGCTATGAGGACGCGGTGCGTCTGATCCGCAAGGACAATCCCTTCCCCGCCGTGTGCGGCGCCATCTGCAACCGCCGCTGCGAAGATCGCTGCACCCGCGGTACGGTGGACGAGCCTGTTGCCATCGACGAAATCAAAAAGTTCCTCGCCCAGTGGGAGCTGGAGCATCCCGAGTCCTTTACCGTCATCAGTGAAAACGGCGAGGGCAAGCAGTGGACCGACTTCCCCATCGCCGTCATCGGCGCGGGTCCTGCCGGTCTGTCCGCCGCCTACTGGCTGCGCACCGAGGGCTATCCCGTCACCGTCTTTGAAAAGGAAGCCCGCCCCGGCGGCATGCTGACGCTGGGCATTCCCAATTTCCGGCTGGAAAAGACCGTTCTCGAAAAGGAGATCGACATCGTCCGCGCCATGGGCGCCGAGATCCGCTGCGGTGTTGAGGTCGGCAAGGATATTACTTTACAGCAGCTGCGGGAGCAGGGCTATAAGGCATTCTATGTGGCCATCGGCCTGCAGGGCGGACGCAAGCTGGGTGTCCCCGGCGAAGAGGCTGAGGGCGTGTTCTCCGGCGTGTCCTTCCTCAAGCAGGTCAACCTGGGCAATCCCCCCGCCTTTGAGGGCGACGTGGTAGTCGTGGGCGGCGGCAATGTGGCCGCCGACGTGGCGCGCACCGCGGCACGGTGCACCAAGGGCAAGGTGACTATGCTCTGTCTGGAGAGCGAGGCCGAAATGCCCGCCGCCAAGGACGAGGTGGAGGAATGCCTCCACGAGGGCATCTACATCCGCAACGGCTGGGGTCCGTCCCAAGGAGGTTCTCACCGAAAACGGCAAGGTCACGGGCGTGGTCTTCAAGCGCTGCACCTCTGTCTTTGACGCGGATCACCGCTTCTCCCCCAAATACGATGAGAACGACACCATCACCATCCCCTGCACCGCTCTGCTCACCGCCATCGGTCAGTCTGCCCAGTGGGGCGGCCTGCTGGAGGGCAGTCAGGTGAAGGTGCGTCCCAACGGCATTGCCGAGGCGGACAAGGTGACCGCCCAGACCGCCGAGCCCGATATCTTTGTGGGCGGCGATATCTTCCACGGTGCCCGGTTTGCCATCGACGCCATCGCCGACGGCAAGGAGGGCATGGTGTCCATCAACCGTTTTGTCCATCCCGGCCCGAGCCTGACCATCGGACGCGACCTGCGCCAGTTTATCGAGCTGGATCGGGACGACGTGCGCACCGAGGGCTATGATACCGCCCGCCGCCAGCGTCCAGGCCTCAAGCCCGGCAACGCCCGCGACAGCTTCAGCGATCTGCGCCTGCCTCTCACCGAGGAGCAGATGAAGATCGAGGCCAACCGCTGCCTCAAGTGCGGCGCCAGCGTGGTCGACCTCAACCAGTGCGTGGGCTGCGGACTGTGCACCACCCGCTGCGAGTTTGACGCCATCCACCTCAGCCGCGACATTCCCGCCGCCTCCGAGATGCACACCGCCGAGGAAATGATGAAGCTGGTCGGCCCCTACGCCATCAAGCGCATGGGCAAGATCATCAAGAAAAAGGTCACCGGCAAATCCGATTACCCCACCGAACAGACCAACTGATACTCTCCTGCAAAACAAGAAAAAAGACTTGCGAAAGCAAGTCTTTTTTTCATGGTACGGGTAGTGGGATTTGAACCCACACGGTTGCCCACTGGAACCTAAATCCAGCGCGTCTGCCAATTCCGCCATAC
>CADBTM010000234.1 GCA_902797555.1 Oscillospiraceae bacterium | reverse complement strand
AGCACGTCATCCACCTTGGTCAGCTTAGCGGGCGCCTCGGTACTCCCGTCCCAGATATCCCCCTCGGTGGGGATGGGCGGCGGGGTGACGTCCATGGGCTCGTCCGCAGCCCGGACGGGGGCGGGCAGCAGGGTCACGCACAGCAGCAGCGCCAGCATAAGCGAGCCCACGCGGGCACAGGGTTTCTTCATCGGAGAAGGCCTCCTTTAATGGTTTGATAAGAAAAGTATACCAAAATGAGAATCCTTGTCAATTCAGGTTGGAAAAGCGGAGCCACCTCATCCGTCACCTTCGGTGCCACCTTCCCCTCAAGGGGAAGGCAAGACGGGGCGGGGAGGCTTCGGTGACACCTTCCCCGGAGGGGAAGGTTGGAGAAGTGGTTTACTCCTCCAGCAGCTTCTCCATCTCTTCCTCAGTGAGGACGGGGACGCCGAGGGACTCGGCCTTCTGCAGCTTGGAGCCAGCATCTTCCCCGGCGACCACATAGCTGGTCTTCTTGCTCACCGAGCCGGAGACCTTGCCGCCGTTGCGGGTGATGCGATCGGTCATCTCCTGCCGGGTATAGCGGCTGAGCGTACCGGTGAGAACGAATGTAAAGCCGCTGAGCTTTTCGCTCTCCTGACGGTTGGGCTCGGTAGTATTCACCCCTGCCTCCCGCAGACGGCGCATAAGATGCTCGCCCTGAGGGCTGTGGAGCCAGGTGAAAATGTTCTCGGCGGTGATGCCGCCGATGTCGGGGATCTGGGTGAGCTGCTCCTCGGTGGCGGCGCACAGGGCGTCCAACGTGCCAAACTGTCCCGCCAGCACCTGGGCGGCCTTTTGCCCCACCTGCCGGATGCCAAAGGCAAACAGCAGCCGGGAAAGGGGGTTGCCCTTGCTCTTTTCCACGGCGGAGATCAGGTTTTGCGCGGACTTTTTGCCCATGCGGTCGATCATCTCCACGTCAGCCGCCCGGAGAGAATAGAGGTCGGCGGGCGACGCCACCAGCTTTTCCTCCACCAGCGTCTGCACCAGCGCGGGGCCGAGGCCGTCGATATCCATGGCATCCCGGCTGGCAAAATGGGTGATGGAGCGCAAAAGCTGGGCGGGACACTCGGCACCTGTGCAGCGGAAGGCCGCCTCCCCCTCCTCCTGCACCACCGGCGCGCCGCACACCGGGCAGGTTTTGGGCATTTCAAAGGGCTGTGCGCCCTCAGGCCGCTGGGAGTGATCGACGCCCAGCACCTCGGGGATGATGTCCCCCGCCTTGCGCACCAGAATGCTGTCGCCCACGCGGATATCCCGCTGGCGGATAAAGTCCAGATTGTGGAGGGTTGCGCGGCTGACGGTGGTGCCTGCCAGACGGACGGGGTCAAAGACGGCGTTGGGGGTGAGGACGCCGGTGCGTCCCACCTGAATGACGATATCCCGCAGACGGGCGGTTTTTTCCTCCGGCGGGAACTTGTAGGCGATCGCCCAGCGGGGCACCTTTGCGGTGGAGCCCAGCGCCTCCCTCGCGGCAAGGTCGTTGACCTTGATCACGATGCCGTCAATGCCGCAGGGCAGGGTGTCGCGGCGCTCGCCCATGCGCTCGATAAAGGCGATGATCTCGTCCACACTGCTTGTGACGATGAAAGGCTCTACCACTTTACAGCCCATGCGTTTCAAATATTCCAGCGATTCGCTGTGGGTGGAAAAGCCCGCCTCCCGGGCATTCTGCACGTTGAAGCAGAAAATGGACAGCTTTCTTTGTGCGCAGATGCTGCTGTCCAGCTGGCGGAGGGAGCCTGCCGCCGCGTTGCGGGGATTGGCGAAAAGCTGTTCCCCCGCCGCCTCCCGCTGGGCGTTGAGCCGCTCGAAGACCTTGACGGGCATATAGACCTCGCCCCGCACCCACAGCCGGGGAATATCGGTCTCGATCTGCATGGGGATATCAAAGACGGTTTTCAGATTTTCGGTGACGTTTTCGCCCACGCGGCCGTCCCCTCGGGTGGCGCCCAGGACAAAGCGCCCGTCGTCATATTCCAGACAGACCGAAAGGCCGTCGATCTTGAGCTCGACGGTGTATTCCACCGCGGGAAAGCGCTCCTTCATGCGGAGGTCAAAGTCCCGGATCTCGTCGTAGGAAAACACGTCCTGCAGGCTCTCCATGGGATAGGGGTGGTGCACCTCCTCAAATCCGGTGAGCACCGCGCCGATCACCCTCTGGGTGGGCGAATCGGGCAGGGCGTACTGGGGATACTTCGCCTCCAGCTCCCGCAGATGCACCTGCATTTTGTCATATTCAAAGTCGGAGATCTCCGGCGCATCCTCGTTGTAATAGCGGTTGGCGTGGTATAAAAGCTGTTTTGTCAGCTCCTGCATTTCCTTTTGAATGGCGTCCATGATTTCACACTCCCATAAAAGTTCTTGTCCTTAGTATACCACGGTTTGCACCGTTCGGCAACGCTTAGAGCAGCTTTTTCCCCAGGAGCAAAAGCAATCCCGCCCCGACTCCCCGCAAAACCGCCCCCGCGGGCAGCAGCAACAGCGCCGCCGGGATCGCCAGCGCAAGCGCCGCGGGCCACAGCCTCCGCACCCGCCTGATCTGCCAATACAGCCATATCCGGTACATTCCACGCCCCCCCTTTCCCCACTCTATGCCCCCATGGGAAAAATGTGACGGGGTCACGCAACAGACAAGCCGGCGGGCGCATAGGCTATGCTCAGAAAGGAGCGATAGGATGCTTTCCCTGCTGTTTGCCAATCTGTTTTTTCTCATGCTGCGGGTGTCGCCGGTGACCGGTTCTTTCCCAAGGCCGCTGAGCGCCAAGGAGGAACGGGAGGCGCTGGATGCCCTCGCCGCGGGCGACGCGCGTGCCCGGGAAACGCTGATCTCCCACAACCTGCGTCTGGTAGCTCACGTGGTCAAAAAATACTATGCCGCCCGGGAGGATCAGGACGATCTGATCTCCATCGGCACCATCGGGCTCATCAAGGCGGTGTCCACCTTTTCGCCCGACAAAAATGCACGGCTGGCCACCTACGCCTGCCGGTGCATCGAAAACGAGATTTTGATGTATTTCCGCGCCCAGAAAAAGCTGGGTCAGGAGGTATCCCTCTCCGAGCCCATCGATTCGGAGGGCGACGGCTCGTCCATCTCGCTGATGGACGTGATCTCTTATGTGGATCCCATGCTGGAGGAGATCGACCTCTCCGATCGGCGGGCGCTGCTCTACCGCTATCTCCGGGAGCTGGAGCCGAGAGAACAGCAGGTGCTCGCCCTGCGCTACGGTCTCGGCGGGCAAAAGCCCCTCACCCAGCGGGAGACGGCGCAGCGGGTGGGCATATCCCGCTCGTACGTTTCCCGCATTGAGAAAAAAGCGCTGCAGCAGCTGGCGGCGCGGTTTGCGGACGAGGGCTGATTTTTCAGATTTTTCCGCTTATGTTTGCAGAAAAAAAGCAAAAAATACACCTGATTTCGGAATCAGGAGGTATGCACGATGAAAAAACTGCGTTTGACCCTGCTGCCTGCGGTGGCGCTTGTGCTTTGCATCACAGCCGCCTGCGGCATGGTTCCCGCAAACAACGACGCTTCTCAAAACCACAACGGCAGCATCATGCCCGGTGGCAGCGTGCCCCAAAACGGCACCGCGCCTGACGACGCCACCGGAAAGGATCAGCCCGTGATCCCCGATTCGCTCTCCCGCGCCGACGCCAATGTGACGGTGGATGATCTGATCGCCACGCTGGGTCAGAAAAAGGACGACCTGATGCGTGCCATGAAGGATATCGCCACCGTGGGCGACGGCGTGGACGGCGCCCGCACCTATCGCCACAAGCTGCTGGGACACGATTCAGACGTGTCCTATCTCTTCGGTAAAAACGGCACCATCGATCGGGTGACCGTCACTACCGACGTGGGCTATGCCGACGATTGGAAGGCCCAGCTCAAGGACGTCCTCAAGGCCAAGGCCGTGGAGGGAGAGATCGACAGCTGGACCTATGGCCAGTCCACCGTGCGCATGGAGGAAAAGGACGGAAAAGAGATCATCGTTTTTGAGAAGAGCATGTAAAAAAATGACCGCCTTTCAAGCAGCTCTTTATAAGGAAGTTGCTTGAGGCTGCAACCACCAGCTCAAAAGAATGTAGAATCGGCGTGGCCATTGCGGTCACGCCGATTTTGTCTCTCGGATTGTGTGGGGCAAAATCCGATGCTCGTTATAACTGTGGACAATAGAAGGTCTATT
>CADBTM010000233.1 GCA_902797555.1 Oscillospiraceae bacterium | reverse complement strand
TGACGACGCCGCCAACGTGATCTCCATCTGGGACAACGGCGTCAAGGTGAGCGAGGAGCGGGTCTCCTACAGCCTCAATTCCCAGCTGGACACCACCGGCCGCTTTACCGCCGGCGCCTACAGATCCATCCAGATCCAGCTGGTGGACAATCTTAATGCGGGCATTCACGTGATCCAGGCCTCCCGTACCATCGATGGCGAGATCATCTATACCGAGCCGGTAGTCCTGACCCTGATGGAGGGCATCAGCGAAAGCGGCATTTACGTCTCCGACCTGACGTGGACCCACTGGAATAGCCGTATCGGCGGTGGCCGGCCCGACGTGATGTACTTCAGGAACCTGTCGGATATTGCGGGCTACACCGTCTGGATCTGGCCCTCCAAAAAGAGCATGATGCGCTTCAAGATCCACGGTGCCTGCGCGGAGGAGCTGGAGAACGTCTGCGTGGCCTATCACACCCAGGAGGCCCATTCGGCCATGACGGTCAACAGCGGCGCGGTCACCTGGTGGACGCCTGTGACGCTGCGGGCGGCCTGCAAGTGCGTCGCCTCCGATCCCAACTCCAAGACCAGCTGGTGGGAGTTTACAAAATATGAATATCTGGGGTATATCGACAGCTTTGAGTTCGAGTTTACCTACGTGCCGCCCCAGCTGGGCAATGTAAAGACCAAAACCGAGGACGAGCGCCGTCAGGCCGAGCTGGAGCTCTATTACGCGGCCAACGGTCTGGGCGACGTCCCCGACGACAGCGCGCAGGTGGAGTCCCTTGCCAGCGCCACTCCCGCCCAGATCGGCGAGGCCCTCAGCGAGAACGCCGAGCTGCTGCCCGACTATCTCCAGAACCTCAACATGACCACCAAACAGGACAACGCCAGCGGCTATGTCCTCGAGTTGTCCTCTCCCACCGACCAGGTGAAGAGCTATACGATCTCCGCCACCGCCGGTGAAGAGGTCATGGTGTGGGATCTGTGGGATCAGATGGATCATGAGCGCGAGCTCATGGCCGAATATGAAGAGACCGGCACCCGTCCAGCCGAGCTGGATGGCTGGGATGTCTACTGGGGCGAGTTCGACGGCGTGCAGGGCTCCACTCTGATCCGAGTGGCCAACAAGCACTATCAGGATTCCCAGGGCCTGTGGCACGATGAGATCCGGCGCTCGGTCTATCTCTCCGCCGCCGTGGCTGAGGCCATCGAAAAGGGGCAGACCCTCGTGCAGGTCAACGCCGCACGCAAGCGAGCAAAGGATAATCTGGACGCCATGGCTCGGGTAGGGGAGATCAACGCCAATCCCGGCACGCTCTATGACTATGGCGATCCCCCCGATCACTGGACGAAGAAGGGCTATGATTTCAGCACCAACGCCGTCACCGTGGCTGATATCGCCCAGGACGTCTACGTTGCCGCCGTCAAGGATGCCGAGTTCACCATCACCAAGAGCAAGGAACTGGCCAAGCAGGCAGGGGAGGACGCCAAGTTCATGCCCAAGTCCACCGGCACGGTGATGAACGTCATCGGCGTGGCCGACACCGCCTATTCTCTCTACAAGGGTCCCTCCGGCGCCGATCCCAACGGTCTGCGCATGCTGCTCAGCCACATCAAGGACGAAAAGGTGCGCACTTCCCTCAGCCGCCAGATCAACGACTATGAGGACATGCGGGAGAGCATCTTCATTCAGGATATGCAGATGAAGGGCATCTCCACCACCTCCGGCTTTGTCCCCGGCGCCGGCGCCATCATGAAGACCATCGTCTTCATCGGCGGCCTGGGCAACAGCTACTACTCCGATCAGGCAAAGGACTTTAACCGCCAGGTTTACAATTCCACTCTGGTGGACATCCAGAGAGAGCTCAAGATGCAGAAATACCGTGAGGAGCGGGCTCAGGCCGACAAGGAGTTCAAGGCCATGGTGCTTCGCCGCTTCGGCAAGGACGTGGCAAACGACCCGCGCCGACTCAAGGAAGAGATGAAGTATTGGCATCTGGAGCGGGACGAGTGGGGCGATCTCAAGTGGAAGCTGAACAAAAAGACCCCGCAGTTCAACACCTATGAGGACCCCTCCGGATTCGTCTTTGAGGCCGTGGAGGACGAGCGCGTGGAGGGCATCACCGCCACCCTCTATTACAGTGACACCGAGGACGGAAACTATACCGTCTGGACGGACACCAACAAGGACGAGGCCATGCGTCAGGCCAATCCCCAGAACAGCGCGGACGACGGCAGCTACGGCTGGATGGTACCCCACGGATGGTGGAAGGTGCGCTATGAGGGCGAGGGCTATCAGACCACCGAGACCAAGCCCATGCCCGTACCTCCCGTCCACACCCAGGTGAACATCGGCCTTCTGGCCACCGACGCGCCGCAGGTGAGCGTCACCATCGGCGAGGACGAGATCCGCGTGATCTTCACCAAGTATATGCAGCTGGAATCCCTCATCCGTCTCTATGACGGCGACACCTATGAAAGCGACAGCTTTGACGCATCCACCTTTGCCATCCAGTTTGTCGACGAGGCAGGCGATCCCATCTCCGGAACGGTGACCTTCCCCGACAAGGAGAGGAACACCGGCTATACCCCAGACGGGTCGTACAATCAGGACGTGATCCTTTCCCAGTATTTCGTCCGCAGCGCGGTCTTCACCCCCGACCGGAAGGGCACGGCGGTGTCCTACCTCCTGTCTGACGGAATGATGAGCTATGCCGGCGTGGCGCTGGACAAGACGGGTGCACCCGAGATGTATACCGTCACCCTCAATCCCAACGGCGGCAGCCTGAGCGTTGCGGCCACCATCACCGACGAGCAGGGGCATCCCCGTTCTCTGCCCGCCCCCAACAGAGAGGGCTACACCTTTGCCGGATGGTTTACCGCGCCCAATGGCGGCAAGGAGATCACCGTGGACAGCGTCATCACCGCCGACACCGAGATCTTTGCCCAGTGGTCGACGCTGGGAGGCTACTCCATGTACCTGTCCGACGAGCCAAAGCCCGGCTACAACGACCAGCATGAGGAAGTGATCGTCGGTACCTCCATCACCGTCCAGTTCGTCAACGATACCGACGAGACTGACGATCTCACCTATTTCATCGCCGTCTACGGCGCGAACGGGCAGATGCTCTATGTGGAGAGCGGCACCGCAAAGCGGGGCAGCGGCAGCAAGACGCTGGACTTTGGCACAATCACCGGCGCGGAGAGCATCCAGATCTTCCTCCTCGACGATGACAACACCCCCGTCTGCGAGGCGCTCTACTATCGGATCCTCAAATAAACCCCCAATACAACGCAAAAAAGCACTGCGAAAGCAGTGCTTTTTTGTTGGTGGACCTGGAGGGATTCGAACCCTTGACCTCTGCGATGCGAACGCAGCGCTCTCCCAACTGAGCTACAGGCCCATATTCTGTTT
>CADBTM010000232.1 GCA_902797555.1 Oscillospiraceae bacterium | reverse complement strand
TTGTGGAGCATCAGAGCGAGGACAACCGGGTGAACGCCCTCTCCCTCGACATCAAAACCGGTTATAACTTTGACACCAAGGACGGTCACGAGCTGGGTCTGGACGAGGTGGTCACCGACCTGTCCGCCCTCAAGGAGATGCTGGCCGACCGGCTGCAGGACGAGCGCTATCCCACCCGCGCCATGGTCGAAGCCTTCCTCGACGACCTCTTTGACCGGGAAAGCTATTGCTCCTCCCCCGACTTTTCGTGGGTGCTGGGCTATGAGGGGATCACCTTCTATTTCAACGGTCAGATCAATTATCCCTATGAGATCACCGGCATTTCCCGCACCATCCCCTTTGCCGCCGCCCCCGGCCTGTTCGAGGAAAAATGGCTGTCCGTTCCCCGGAATTATGCCTACGATATCCTTTTGGACGATATGGTGGCGGAGGATTATGTGCTGACCGAGGATTCCGGCTTCCGCACCGTCGATCTCTCCCTGTCCCGGGACTATACCACCGGGATGATCACCGGGATCAATCTCTATCAGGGCAGCGGGATCCTGGGCGAAAAGAGCCAGACGGTGTCCCGGCCTCTCAGCTGTGACGATGCCTACGGCTCGATCCTCCATCAGGACGGCAAAAACTATCTGGCCGTGCAGTGCGCGGGCGACGATCTGTGGCTCCAGTTCTATGCGCTGGACGACAGCTTCAGCCGCATCTTTACCCTCGACGAGGGCGCCCTGCCCCAGAATCTTGCGCCCTACGATTTCGATTCCGATCTGCCCTACTATGCCAACTGCTGGCTGGGCGATCCCGACTTCTTCGCCGTAAACGGCAAGGAGTGGTCCAATGAGGATCTGGCCTATACCCACCGGGTCTATTACCGCTTTACCCCCCAAGGTCTGACCCGCCTCGACCTGTCGGGCGCCAGCCTTGCCTACGGTTGATCTACCAAAGCTCCTTTCTGCAATCCCTCCGGCAAATGCCGGAGGGATTTTTTTGCAATAACGCGAAATCCTATTGCATTTTCTGGTTTTCTCCTGTATAATGCCAATTATAGATCAATGATTTGTAAAAAGATAGTATGCACAAACGATTTTTGCAGCAAAAAGGAGGAAACAGTCATGAAAAAGCGATTCCTTTCCCTTGCGATGGCATTGGTGTTCTGTCTGAGCCTGATGCCAATTTCTGCAGCGGCCTACAGCGAAGAGTCCTACGAACTCTGGATCGCGGGGACGCAGGTGACCTCGACCAATGCAGATGACGTGCTGGGCGACGGCAAGGTGTCCTATGACGCAACCAGCAACACACTGAGCCTGAACGGCGCGAGCATCACCAACGCCGGAGCGGACCTCGCCGTAACGGCCTATAACAACCGGGGCGTCGTATATGCCGGCAGCGAGGATCTGACCGTCACGCTGACGGGAGACAATACGATCACGGCGACAAACGTGACAGACGGTTATGACGTGGACGGCTTTTATTCCTCCATCGGCGGCACGAAGGTGACCTTTGACGGAACGGGATCTCTGGCGATCTACGCAGACTCCACCACCGGTAGGAGCAACAGCGCGGGCGTCTATCTGAACGGGCCTTCCGAGATCGCCGCGGGGACAACGGTGACCGCCTCCAGCGCCTCCACCGAGTCCGGTTTTTCCTGCGGATACTATGCCTGTGGGGGCGTTTTGACGGTGAACGGCACCCTCAGCGGCTGCGGCAGCTCCTCCGCCCACTTTAACAGCTTCGGCGTATTCGCCGGCGGCATCGTCGTCAATGAGGGCGCCGTCCTGCGGGGCCAGGCACTGTCCGGCGATTGCAGCACCGGCGTTTACAGCTCCGGGAATGGCACGGACGGTCTCACCGTCAACGGAGGCACGGTGAACGCCATCGGAGGCAGCGGCAAAACGTCCAGCTACGGCATTGAGAGCAGCAACAACGATCCGAACGGCGAAAACCGGGGCGTTGTCATTCACGGCGGAACCGTTCTCGCCGTCGGCGGGACGGCGCAAGCCGCCGAAATGACCGTATCCAGCGCCGGCATCCGAAGCTATACCAGCATGGTCGTGGACGGCGACGCGCAGGTCACCGCCGTGGCTGATACTGCCACCAACGACGGCTATTACGGCTCCGGGAGCGCCATGAGCGACGGGATCAAAGTGGGAATGCAGTATTACGCGCCCACGATCACCATCGGCGGCACGGCCACCGTGACGGCCATTGCAGGCACTGCCACGCCCGACAGGAACGGCTACAGCTCAAGCCAGGGCATCTTTGCCACCGACGTCACCATAAATGACGAGGCCACCGTCATCGCCTCCGGCGGAGAGGCGGCATACTACTCTTACGGGATCCAGTGCCAGGCTGTGGAAGGGCGCAATATCACCATCAACGGCGGCACCGTGACCGCCACCGGCAATATCTCCGCGCTGAGCCAGGCCCCCGTTCTGGGCGACGGCGTCACCGCGGGCGGCAGCGCAAGCCTCGACGGCAGCGGCGCGGTGATCTACAGCGCCGACGACAACTCCAGCTACAAATGGTTCCACACCCCCTTTGAGAGCTATACCGTCACCGTCATCCCCGGCGCGAACATGATTCTGGACAACGAGGACGTTTCCCTCACCCAGACCGTACCAGCCGGTACCGCCATGGAGGAGATCTGTTTCATCCCCGAGGATGGCTATTGCTTCCCCGAGGACTATGCCTCTCTGGGTACGGTGAGCGGCATCGCCGTGGCGCTCGACACGGGAGATATCATTATCTCGGGCACCCCCACCGCCGACGTGACCATCACCCTGGCGGACACCTCTCCGGAAGAGGCACCTCCCACGCCTCCCGCACCTCCTGCACCCGGCGGCAGCACCGGGCGTGCCGGCTCTCCCATCCCCTGCCCGGTGACCGTGGATGAATCCGACAACGGCGCGGTTTCCGCCGAGCCCAAAAAGGCCGCTCCCGGCGAGACCGTTACCCTCACCGTCGTTCCCGAGGAGGGCTATGTGCTGGCTGAGCTGACCGTGACGGACGAAGACGGCAATCCGCTGACCGTCACCGAGGAGGACGGCAAATACACCTTCTCCATGCCCGACTCTCCGGTCACTGTCACCGCCTCCTTTGTCCCGGCGGGACAGCCTGCCTATTCCGACGTGCCCGAGGATGCGTGGTATGCAGACGCGGTGGATTACGTCACCGAGGAGGGCTGGATGGAAGGGATCGGAAACGGTCTGTTCGATCCCGACAGCACCATGACCCGTGCCATGTTTGCCACCGTGCTCTACCGCATGGCGGGCCGGCCCGCCGTGACGGGAGCCAATCCCTTCTCCGACGTGGAGGAAGGCAAGTGGTATTCCGACGCCGTGTGCTGGGCAGCGCAGGAGGGCATCCTCCGGGGCTATGGCAACGGCAAGTTCGGCATCGCCGACGCGATCACCCGGGAACAGGCGGTCACCGTCCTGTGGCGTCTCGCCGGAATGCCTGCGGCACAGTCTGTCTCCACGGGCGCCAGCGCGTGGGCACAGGACGCCATGAGCTGGGCTGCAGACGTGGATCTGCTCCCCGATGACAGCGATCGTCCTCAGGAGCCCGCCACCCGCGCCGAGCTGGCACACCTGCTTTATGCATTCGCCCTTCTGGAAAAATAATCCCGGATACAACGAACCCCCTCGGCCATGCCGAGGGGGCTTTTTCTGTAAAAACAGTTTCGCTATGCGGTTTTTTTGAGGCGCTCACGCTTCTCCGGGGATCTCGCCCTCCCGCAGCAGACGGAGCATCACGTCCGCCACCTGCGGGTCAAACTGGCGTCCCTTGTTGCTTTCGATCTCTTGGATGATGGTGTCCATGGTGAGCTTTTTCCGATATACACGGTTGGTATTCATGGCGTCAAAGGAGTCGGCAACGCAGATCATCCGGGCAATGAAGGGAATGTTCTCCCCTGCCAGCCCCTCGGGATAGCCCCGTCCGTCATATCGCTCGTGATGGTAACGGGCGCCCTTTTCCACATCTTTCAGGCTCTTGAAGCGGCTGAGGATCTCGCCGCCCCGTTCCGAATGGGATTTGAGGATGGCAAACTCCTCGTTGGTCAGCTTGCCGGGCTTGCCCAGGATATTGTCGGGGACGCCGATCTTTCCGCAATCGTGGAGCAGGGCGATGTAATAGATCCGATCCAGATCCTCCCCTTCATAGCCAAACTCCGTTGCGATGCGCCTGGTATAGATGGCGACCCGCTTGGAATGGCCGTTGGTGTAGGGATCCTTGGCATCGATAAATCCGGTAAAGGTCTCGATGGACTCGTTGATGATCTCATTATCCCGCTCGTGCCGCTCCTGATACTTGCGGATCCGCGCCGCCGTCAGCAGATAGACGGTCACGCCCACCACCCAGGCGAGCATCAGCCCCAGCGCGATCCAGAACAGCGGCTCGCTGGTCAGCAGCCGATGAAAGCCGTAATCGATGGTCAAAACGGAATCGTCGATCGTCTCGCCGATGGCCACATACAGGATAAAGCCCGGCGTTGTCGCTTCCCGCGCCTCGATGGGGATCTCCATGGCATTCATGGTGGCGCTGGGCTTGTAGATCAGATAGTCGCCGTCGTGCATGACCACCAGAGGATCGCCGTCCACTGTGATGGTCTCCAGAATGTGGGCGTCGGGATCAAACTCCCGCAGATCGGGAACAGTGTCCACCGTCTCGCCGGCCGACGAGCACTGATGGATCTCCAAGGCGCCGTTCCATGCCGACATCAGATAGACATCCCGGTGAAAGGTCAGCTGGAAGGAAAAATCCGAAACCTCGTCCTTGGTGTTGTTGGACACGGTAAAGTCATAGGTAAAGGCCTGATAATCCGGGTCGATGAGCCCTTCCCCGTTCAGGTCAAACACCTTTGTCCATGTGCTGCCCCGGGCTGCTGCCGTGACGGTGACCTCCTTTTCCTTGTCGCCGTCCGCGGAAAAAAGCTCGGCGCCCGAAAAGGTCGCGTGATGCCGCGCGTGATTGTAGATATCGGTTTTGATCAGGCTCGCCAACAGGCAGATCGCCACCACAAGCAAGGCAACGGCAAAAATCACCGCTCTTTTCTTTCTGTTATCTTTCATCAGGATCACCCCAGAGACGTTCACAGCTTATTGATACTTATACCAAACTGCAGGGAGAGCGTCAATACGTCAACGCCGATCTGCAAAAAGAAAAGAGCCGCCAAGGATAGGGGAAAACGGTCATTTTCTCTTCCTTGCGACTCTTTTTTATGTCATCCGAAGCATTCGCAGGCGGCCACGGTGCGCAGCAGATCGGGCTGCACTGCTTCCCGACCGTAGGCGTCCAAAAACAGGTCTCCCCAGCGGCCGTCCTTCAGATTGTAGGTCAGCGACCACACCATCCAATAGAGGTCGATGTGCCTGTCCCCCACACCGGCATTGTCCAGATCGATATAGCCGGACAGGCGCCAATCGTTCATCATCACGTTGGGCAGGCAAAAGTCTCCGTGGATCAGCGTGTCCCGCCTCAGCGCACCGCCCCATTCCCGGACGAGGTCGACCGCCTCCTGCCGGTCCTTCCACGAGAAGCGCGCTTCCACCGTCCGCGAGGGCGACCAGATGCCTCCGGCGATGCCCGCCTCTACCCCGGTGAGATAGTCCCCTGTCCGGTCGGGGACGGGGCAGCCCACGGTTTCCCCTTCGTGCAGCTCCCGCAAAAGCTCGCCCATCCGGCGGCACAGGCGCTCCGGACAGAGGAGATACCGCTCTGCGATGCCGTCCTCCCCCGCAAGGGCACGGGTCACCAGCCAATCACTCTCGCCGGAGAGATAGAGCAGAACCTCGGCCGCCATGCCCTTTTCATGCATCCAGCGGGTCATGGCCGCCTCCCGCCGGAGTGTGCCGGGACGGGAGCGCTTGAGATAGAGATCCTCTTCTCCCACCGCGTGCCACACCTGCGCCGCAGGAGAGCAGCTGCTGTCCAGCAGCCGTGCCCCGCAGAGAAAGGGGCGCACCTCCGGGGGAAACTGCAGCAGATCCTGGGAAACTTCTCGTTGTTTCATATCGGTTCCTTTCACAAAAAATCCCGCCGCAGCGCGGCGGGATAGAGGGGTTATTCCACAGTGACGCTCTTGGCCAGGTTTCTCGGCTTATCCACGTCGCAGCCTCTTTGCAGGGCGACGTAATAGGCAAAGAGTTGCAGGGGCACCACGCCCAGACTGGGCTGCAGCATGGGGGTGGTATCGGGAATGGTGAGGATGCTGGAAACCGTCTTTTCCATCTCCGCCCGATGGCTCTCGGTGGTGAGCGCCAGCACGTCGGCGCCCCGCGCCTTGACCTCGATGACGTTGCTCATGGCCTTGTCAAACAGAGCGCCGTAGGTGCCCAGAGCAACCACCAGCGTGCCGTCCTCGATGAGGGAGATCGTGCCGTGCTTGAGCTCGCCGGAGGCGTAGGCCTCGGAGTGGATGTAGGAGATCTCCTTCAGCTTGAGAGAGCCCTCCAGTCCCAGCGCATAGTCCAGATTGCGCCCGATGAAGAAGATGGAATCGTGGTTGAAATATTCGGCGGCAAACCGCTGGATATCCTCGCACCGCTCCAGCACGCGCTCCATTTTTCCGGAAGCTTTTGCAGCTCGGACACCACCTCGGCGTATTCCTTGGGATCGACGGTGCCCAGCGTTTCCCCAAAGGATAGGCCGATCATATCCAGCACAGCCAGCTGGGTGGAATAGGCCTTGGTGGTGGCCACGGCGATCTCGGGACCGGCCCAGGTGTAGATCACGTCGTCCGATTCCCGAGCGATGG
>CADBTM010000231.1 GCA_902797555.1 Oscillospiraceae bacterium | reverse complement strand
CAGATCACTGATGATGTGAGAGGAGATCAGGATGGAATGGGAGGGATCCCGCGTAAAATCGTAAAAGATCCCGACGATCTCATCCCGGATCATGGGGTCGAGGCCGGAGGTCGCCTCGTCCAGAATGAGCAGCTTGGGATGGTGGGAGAGAGCTGCGGCGATGCCCAGCTTCATTTTCATGCCGCGGGAATAGTCCTTGAATGACTTGTCCTTCGGCAAAGAGAATTGCTGGAGATAGTGGGCATACAGCGCATCGTCCCACTGGGGAAAGGCGCCTTTGAGGATCTTTCCCACCTGTACCGCGTTGAGCACCTCGGGAAAATAGCTTTCATCCAAAACAACACCGATCTGGTTGCGCACCTTGGGATAAGCGGGGGAGGACACGTCGCAGTCCAGCACCCGGATCGTGCCGGAATCGGGCTGCAGCGTGTTGAGCAGCAGCCGGATGGTGGTGCTTTTTCCCGCGCCGTTTTCGCCCACCAGACCGAGAATCGTGCCCTCGGGTAGGGTAAAAGAAAGGTTCTTCAGGGAAAAGACGAAAAAACTCTTGTTGAGTCCGGTCACTTCGATGGCGTTTTTCATAGCAGCTCCTTTTCAAACATATGGATCATTCCGACGATGTCGTCCGAGGTCATTCCGCAGGAGGGGGCAAGCTCCAGCGCGGCGAGGACGTGCGCTTCCAACTGCTTGATCCGCTCTTCCCGAATCATCTGGGTGTTGGCGCGGGAAACATAGCAGCCCTTGGCGGGGACTGTGTGAATGAATCCGTTCTTTTCCAGTTCGTCATATGCACGCTTTGTGGTGATGACGCTGATGCGCAGATCCTTTGCCAGCGCACGGATGGAAGGGAGGAGGTCGCCCTCGCTGAGTTCTCCCGAGAGGATCGCTGCGCGGATCTGCTGATAGATCTGCTCATAGATCGGCTGATCACCGGTGTTTCGTATATTGATGTGCATAGCATCCTCCATCTGTTCATTAACAGTATATACAGTATAAACAGGTTTCAGACGTTTGTCAATAGGTTGTGCAAAAGAAAAGAGCCTTTGCTTTCGCAAAAGCTCTTTTTACTATTCGAATTGGGATCAGGCGGAGAGCAGGATCGTTCTTGCGATCATCCCCAGCCCGAACAGAATCGCCAGGATCATACCGGGATTGACGATCGAAACAGGGAAGACCTGATCCTTTGCAAGCTGGCGTTCCGCCGGGAGAAAGACCACTTTTTTGAATCGGGTGCACAGGATGACAAGTCCTGCGATCGCCACTCCCATCAAGACGAGAGCATAGAGGACAAACACCCCTGTGCCGCCCAAAGCGGAAAGGTCTTCCATCTTCGCAATTTCCTCCATGGAGAGATCGGCTGCGCCGGTTGCCTGAAGCTTTTCCATCAAATAGGGACCGATCACACCGCCTAAGGTGTTTGCCATGGCGTGGAGCAGGATCGTGTATCTCAGCCGGTTCGAACGCAGATACAGATACCCCAGCACAAGCCCCACGAAAAAGGCATAAAAGAACTGGGACAGATTTCCGTGGAATAGACCAAACAGCAGGGCGGAGAGGATCACCGCCAGCTTTTCTCCATAGGGGCGCATCCGGTCGATCAGCGTCCTGCGGAACAGGAATTCCTCAACCACAGGAGCGAGGATTGCTGCAAAAATCAGCCTTGCCCAGATGGAGGAGTTTTCAAACACCGCATCCAGCGGATTGTAGGGGGTGATTCCAAAGAGCTTGTCCACCAGATTGGATACACCCAAGCCCACCAGATTGCCCGCATACATCATAAACTGACATACGGCGAAATAGGCGAAGAACTTTCCCACAGGAAGCGTGTGCGCCTGTCCGCGATGGGCGGGAACTGTGCGGAAAATCAGCATGCCCACCGGGAGTCCGATGAGGTACAGCGGGATATCGGAATAGAGGAAGGTCAGCCATGTGTTGCTGTCCCATCCCGGGAAAAGCTTGTCCATCAGCGGATAGCATACCGTCGTCAGGCCGGCCCAGATGACCCAGATCGCCAACACGGCAAAGCCCATTTTGGAAAACTGCTTTTTCGCAAGACGGCTTTCCTCCAAAGAGAGACCGATCGGTTCCGGATTGTCAAAATTGCGCGTTTTGCTTGTTGGCCGAGAGCCGCCCTTCGGCTCCAAAAAAGAGGGCGTGAAGGCAAAGAAGATTGCGCCGAGGATCAGATTGACCACAGTGGCGCACGCGGCAAAAAGAGCCACCTTGTGCATGACGATGCCCACCGCCACCAAGGCGATATCCGGCAGCAGTCCGAAATAGAGAAACATGATCTGGATCACTTGCTTGACGGTTTTTGAGGTGGAAGCGGGGAGGGAAACATCGAGAAATACGCCCACGTTGGTGGAATAAAAGTCTACCGAAACAATAAAGATGATCCACGCTACAGCCATCAGCGGGTTTGCGCCCAGGAGGATCACAGCAAGCAGCATGCCGGGCAAAAGATCGAGCGCGCAGTTTGCCGTTCCGCCCAAAAGCGACCAGAACATTTTTTTGTGCGCACTTTCGGGAATGAGGATGAAATAATCCATCTTGGTGTCCTGTGCCAGCGGATTGCCCAACGAACGGAAGAATGCAATCACTGCCAGAATACAGGCCACGACAGTCAGGTCGGGCTTTTCGATCCAAAACCGCAACAAAACGGAAACGGCGAGCGCAGCGAAAAAGTAGGTCTCCGCCGTCTTTGTAAAGATATGAAAATGGGCAAAGCGGAACCGATTGTACATTGCCTTGTGGAAGAACACGCTGGCACCCCAGCCATGGTTCAGACCGTCGCGGGTCAGCCGGTCGCTGCGATCCTTTTTCTTGCGGCGGGCCACGCCGAAACGGCTCTCCTGCGCCTGACGGAGCAGAGCGGCGGTTTCTTCGGATTTTGCCATGGCGTCTTCATAGAAGTCGGCGGGAATGCGGCGGATGACAAAGATCAATGCCGCACCGCCTGCCAGCAGCGCGCCGAGGCACAGCAGCGCACCCAGAAGGCTTCCTTCGGTCACATACATGCAGAATCCCTTGATCCAGCCCCATAGCGGGATCAAACGGGTGCCCTTCGCGTTGAAAAAACCGAAGGCGGCGTCCAGAATGCTTTGGTTCCCCGCCTTCCAGTAGAGGACAAAGGCAAGCGCAATGGCAGCCAGAATGGCATAGATCCCATAGCGCATCCGTTTCATAAATCCGGGATGGACAGAACCAAAGGTATACAGCAGAACTTGGATCAGCTTTGCAAAAATAATGGTGAGCACCAGTCCGAAAATCAGGCTGAGAGCCGCCCATAGGCTCAATCCCATGTTGAGGGTCAGATTGGGAAGCTGGAAGAGCAGATAGATTCCTGCCACCAGTGACATTCCGATCTGGGTCATCAGCCGGAACATCAGTACAGACTGGGGCTGCATCGGAGAGGAAAACAGCAGATTCACGTCGGCGGGAACAAAGATCGAGCTTCCATTTTTGTCGGCGCTCAAAGCGTCGATCACAAAGAGAAGCAGGATCACACCGCCGATCATCAGCTCCAAAAAGCCCTTGCTGTGAAACAGTTCGGAAGAGAAGGGGGAGCCTTCGGGGAATGGACTCTCTTGTTCGGCTGTATCTTCCACAGCATTTTCTTCCGCAAGATCGGAGATTTTTGCCGCACCAAAGCCGATCAGACCTCCGATGACCATACAGGCCACGATAAACACTGCCACCCACGTTTTAAAAAGCTTTTTCAGCTGGTTTTTGAAGGTGTGCAGCGCATAATAGAAAAACAGCCTCATGCTTTTTCCTCCGGAGATTCCTCTTTATGCTGCATATCCTCCGACTCCACGCCCTCGGTGACGGCAAAAAACAGCTCTTCCAGCGTGCGATTGTCCTGCTCCAGCTCGTCCCGGGTGATGTTGGCCTTTACCTGGCCGTTCTGCATGATGATCGTCCGATCCCACAGCATGTCCACGCTGTCGATGATGTGCGTGCTCACCAGCAGAGTTTTACCCTGTGCACGCATTTCCTCCATCATACGCTTGAGCTCCTTGATGGCATGGGGATCCAATCCGATCATCGGTTCGTCCAACAGCAAAAGCTGAGGCTGGGGGAGCAGTCCAAGGCAGATATTCAGCTTTTGCTGCATTCCTTTGGAAAGCTCGTCACCAAACTTTTTTGCCTTGTCACTCAACTCAAACCGCTCCAAAAGCTCCCGGGAGCGCTCTTTATAATCGCTCAGGCGGTAGGCTCGCGCCAAAAACTCCATATGCTCCGACACAGTCAGATTGGGATACAGCGTGGGCATCTCGGGAATATAGCCCAAAATGCGGCGCGCTTCGCTGCTTTTGGAGGGGAGTCCGTTTACCGTTATGGTTCCCTCATAACGCAAAAAGCCGATGATGGATTTCATAATGGTGCTTTTTCCCGCGCCGTTCGGCCCCAAAAGGACGGTAACGCTGCCGTCGTCCAGTGAAAAGCTGACGTCATTACACGCGAGCACCTTTCCATATCGTTTGGTTACGTTTTCAACTTGAAGCATGATTGAAACGCTCCTCTCAGTAGTTTCTCAATTCGACAGTATTGTACCAGATAATCGCTATGGAATCAATCCCTTAATGCTTCGCCGGCACCTTGTCAAGTGCCCTCAGGTTCAAGTCCCCGATAAAATGAAAAACAGCCTGCCCAATGGACAAGCTGTTTTTGGTGCGGATGAAGGGACTTGACCTGCGCTGCGGCGCAGGCCGCCTCGGGTTGCAAGGTGCCACTGGCACCTTGCCAAGTGCCCTCGGGTTCAAGTTCCCGATATAATGAAAAACAGCCTGCCCAATGGGCAAGCTGTTTTTGGTGCGGATGAAGGGACTTGAACCCCCATGAAATTGCTTTCACATGGACCTGAACCATGCGCGTCTGCCAATTCCGCCACAT
>CADBTM010000230.1 GCA_902797555.1 Oscillospiraceae bacterium | reverse complement strand
CGGTATTCCTCGATTTTGTCCACCAGAACGCGCATTTTTGCCTTGAGCGCGGCGTTTTCCTTGTAGAGGGAGGAATAGTCGTTGAGCACCTCGTCCAAAAACTGGTCGATCTGCCCCATGTTATAGCCGCCAAAGGCGGCCTTCTCAAATTTTTTGTCTTGGATCTCCTGCGGAGTCAGCATATTTTTACCCCTTTCGTCTCAGAGCTCTGCTTACAGCAGACTCTGTAAAAGTCGCAACACCAGCCACGCGGCCAGAAAAGAAAGATCCAGCGGAAACCGATCCAGCCCCGGGATCTTGCTGAGAAGACGGCGGAACGGATCGATCACCGGCTCGACCAGCGTGCTGATGATCTGATACACGCGGCTTTGCCGCAGCTGCGGGATCCACGACATCAGCGCCATGACGATCATCAACAGCTGCAGCACCTCGATCAGCAGAAAGGCAGTCCGCCGCACCAGATAGGTGATACTGCTCAAAGCGAGGCCTCCGTTCAGATGTAAAGGCCGTTATTTTCCAGCTCGTCGATCAGATCGCCCAGAATGTCCACGTTATAGGGCGTGATGATAAAGGTGCTGTTGGCAACCTTTTTGATCTTGCCGTCCTGCGCATAGGTCACGCCGCTGAGAAAGTCCACCAGACGGCGGGCGACGTCCTTGTTGGTCTGCTCCAGATTGAGCACGACGGTGCGCTTTTCCCGAAGATGGTCGGCAACGTCCACCGCGTTTTCAAACTTTTCGGGCTTGACAAGCACCACGGAAAGCTGGGTGGTGGCGTTGATATTGACGACTTTGTTGCTGCTGCCGCCGCGGCGGAAATCGGTGACGGGGATGCTGCCGGAGTCTTCCTCCGTCTTGACGGCGCGGGAACGACCGGTCTGGGGTACCGCGGCCTCCAGCTCTTCCTCCTCGTCCTCTTCGTCCTCACCCTTTGCCCAGCGCTTGAGATCGTCCATAAAACTCATGGTAGTAAGCTCCTTTCGCTTGTGCCGCGGCTTGATTCCGCTGCCGTTTCCGGCGTACCGGCACCTGATTCTTGATTGCTCATATTTATTTTATTATGACGGGTTTTCTCTTTGCTGTCAAGCAAAAAGCGGAAAACCCGCCAAAATTTCCCCTTGTTTTCTCACCTTTTGCCCACGATGCGGTTGTTTTCCAGCCCGCTGCCCTGAATGATGATCTTGTCATAGCGGTACAGCCCCGCCTTTGCGCTGTCGGCCACGGGCACGAGATAATAGCTGTCGGTCTGATAGATCCATTCCACCGGTTTGAAATTGACCACGCTGCCCTCCAGCACGTACACGCCCCACTGGCCCTCGCTCATGCGCAGCGCCGCCGTGGGCACCTTGAGTCCGGTATAGGTCCCCGCCACAAGATCGGCGTCCTGCTCCCGGGCGGTGAGGAATTCCCGGAGCATGCGGTCGCTTTTGAGCACCAGAACGGCGCGGCCGTCGTCATAGCTTTGCAGCCGCACCACACTCATGGTCAGATTGCCCTGGGTCAGGCCGGGAAAGGCCACAGTGATCTTTTCCTTTGCGCCAAGCAGCGCCGCCTGATCGGCGGTGAGGACGGCGGTATAGTACCAGCAAAAGCCGGTGGACACGCACCCGACCCCGTCGATGCTCTCCGGACGGAGGTTTTCCAGCTCGTCGGGGGTGATGTCGGCCAGCACGGCGGAGGTGAGGATCTGCTCATAGCCGTCCGTTCCCGCGGTGAAATAGCCGGAGACCGGCGCCCGCAGGCGGCTGGACGCCGAGGAATAGCGGCTTTGATAGTCGGAGATCTCCTTTTTCAGCTGGGCGATCCGCTCTTCAAAAACCTCCCGGTTGCTGTCATCGCCGCCGCGGCTGACGATGAGCTGCTGCATGGCGGCATACTCTCCCACAATGCGGGAGGGATCGCCCGCAGCCAGCGCCGCCGAGATGTCGGTCATGTCGTCAAAGATGAGCTGATCCATCTTCAGACTGTCCGCGCCGCTGGTGACCATGGAATAGGCGTATTCCACCGCCTTGAGCTGATCCTGAAGGCTTTTTGCCCGGTCAAAATCCTGCCGGGCATCCTCGCCGGAAAAAAAGACCGCGATGCTTTCCCCCTTGGAAACCTTGTCGCCGTCGGCGACGAGGAACTCCGCCGTGCCTGTCTGATCGGAGGTCACTACGGTCTGCTGGCGGACAAACCAGCCCCGCAGGGAGATCTTGTCCTCCACCGTCACCTCCAGCGCGTCCACCGTCTGGATCTGCTGGGTCAGGTTTTCGGCCACCTGATAGGCGGTGTAGATCAACACCGCCAGCACCACCAGCGCGGTCAAAACCGTCGTTGCTTTTCGCTTCATATGCTCTCCTCAAGGGAGGGCGGCGCTCAGTCGCCGGCCTTCAGAATCCTCTGGGGGACGATGGTGGAAATGGCGTGCTTATACACCAGATACTGCTTTCCCTCATAGGCCAGAAGGACGGTGAAGCCGTCGAAGGCCGTGATGATCCCTCTCTGCTGAAAACCGTTGGTGAGAAAGACCGTCAGCGGCATCCGCTCCCGCCGCGCCTCGTTCAAAAAATGATCCTGCAATGTACTTTTGCTCTCCATGATGACTCCCCTTTTCTCAGGTTTTTTCGTCATCATTATAGAGCATTTTTTGCAAATATTCTGTCGAATCCTGCAGTACGCGCCCGCCGCTTTGCGGGTCGTTGTATACGATCCAATGGATGTCCTCGTCCCGGCG
>CADBTM010000229.1 GCA_902797555.1 Oscillospiraceae bacterium | reverse complement strand
GGCATAATGATACCCCCTGATGTAGTACTTCCATTTTCCTACATCAGGGGGCTTTTGTCTATTGTCCGTTTTTACTGGTTCGGTTCACCACGCCGAAGGGCTTTTTATGTTTTCATCAGAAATTGGCAATCGGATCGCCGTCCCGCTGATCCATCAATGGAACGGTGACGGTATAGTCCTTTCCCTTGCGCCGATACGTAAGTGTAATCGGGTCGCCGGCGTGATACTGGTTGCGCAGCACAAAGGCGGAGCTGAGCTGGGTTACAGGCATTTCTCCGATATGGGTGATCACATCTCCCACCATCAGACCGGCCTTTTCCGCGCTGCTGCCCTTGGTGACGGCAAGCACATACAGCCCTGTGGGCATATTGTAGTAAGTAGAGGCGATAGAGCTCACCTTGCTGCATTGGATGCCCAAAAGCGGCCTTCCGCTGACTGTGCCGCTGCGGATCAGCTCCTCCGCGATGGGACGTACGGTGTTGATGGGAATGGCAAAGCCCATCCCCTCATATCCATCCAGCGAGATACTGCGTGTGCAAATGCCCACGACCTCCCCTTTTTCGTTGAGCAGCGGACCGCCGGTATTGCCGGCGTTGACCTGGGCATTTGTCTGGATCAGGTCGGTAAGGCGATTCTCGATGAGAATATTGCGGCTGATCCCGGAGATTACGCCTGTGGTCGCCATTCCCTGCATCGAGCCGGAAAAGCTACCCATTGCCACGGCGGGCTGTCCGATTTCCAAAAGGTCGGAATCCCCCAGCTGCGCGGCGGCGAGGCCGGATGCGTCGATCTTGATGATCGCAAGGCCGCTGTAGGCATCATCACCGATGATAAATGCGGAATAACTCTGCCCGTCATCCAATGTGACGTTGATGGTATCACAGCCGCTGACAGCGGCGCTGTTTGTGAGGATATATCCCTTTTCCGACAGGATGATACCGCTGCACGACTTGCTCACAGACAGGTCGCCATAATCCTCGGCTTCGATGCTCACGACGCTGCTGCGGGCGGATTTGACCGCCTGTGTGACGTCGAGAACTGTGACAGGCTTTGTTCCGGATGGTGCATCGGGCAGCGTATCCGGAAGCTGGAGCTGAAAGTTCTGATCCGTCCCCTGGGGTGCGGTGCTGTCCTGATTCTGCTGGGTTTGTTCTTTTTTGAAAGCGCGGGAGAGGGCGATTTCCTGAAAGAGATCACCGGTGTTGGTCCAGATCACGCTGATTCCCGCAAAAAACGTAAAAATCACCAAAAAGATCCCGACGATCACCAGCGTGGTCCTTTGGACGCGATCCTTGTGTTCTTTTTCCGAGAGGATCTCATCGTAGGTCTTGTAGGGAAACGGCTCCTGATAGGTTTCCTGTTCTGCCGGTGTCTTGTTGTCATTTTGTTCGCTCATGGGTCACTTCCCTTTCATCGCTCCAGCGGGACGGTAAAGCAAAACTCGGTTTGACCGTCACCGCTGCGGACGAAGATATCTCCTCCGTGCTGCTGAATCACCGTTTTGGTAATATACAGTCCCAGTCCGGAACCGGTGCTGTTCCGATTGCGGGAGGTGTCGCTCTTGTAAAACCGGTCAAATACGAACTTCAGTTTGTCCTGGGGGATTTCGCTGCCGGTGTTGCGGATGTTGAATTGCAGCTTGTTGCCTGTTTCGGCAAGATAGATGCTGATCTGTCCCTTGTCGGGCGTGAACTTTACCGCATTGTCGATCAGATTATATACCGCCTGGAAAAAGCTGTCCCGCTCTGCGCGAAGGATCTCCTGTTCGGGGATGTCCAATTCCAGCTCGATGTGCTTTGCGTTGAGGGGCTGTTCAAACCCGATGACGATACGCCGGATCATTTCACTGACGTCGAGGATGGTTTTTTCCGCATTCTGCTGACCGCTCTCCAGCTTGGAAACGGCAAGCATACTGTTGGCGAGGCGGCCCAGCCGCTTGATCTCGTCCGAGATGATGCGCAGATAGTAATCCTGCTTTTCCGGCTTGATGGTACCGTCCAGAATGCCGTCCACAAAACCGGCAATGGTGGTCATAGGAGTGCGCAGATCGTGGGAAACGCTGGCGATCAGACCCCGGCGGGTCTCCTCCGCATTTTGCATGGATTCCGCCATCCGGTTAAAGCTGAGGGTCATATCGTACAGCTCGTCCTGATATTTGGGCAGAGGCGCGCGGGCGGAATAATCGCCCTGGGCAAATCGGCGTGCCGCCGTCGCCATGTTCTGCAGCGGCTTTACCGTAAGACGCACCACCAGAATGGTGGCGATCAGGGTGAGAAGCAGCACGGCCAGTGTCATCAGGATGAACACCCGCGACAGGTTGAGAAACAGAATCTGAGTGGAACGGGCGGGTACGCAGACGAAGACAGCACCCTTTACCGTGCCGCCGCTGACCACAGTCTGTCCCAATACATAATTCTGTGTGGCCAAAAACCCGAAGAAATTGGAACTTTGGGCATAAACGCCATCCTCGATCACGTCGGTCATGGCCACGTCCGGGAGGGTCAGATCGTTGTTCATCTGACTGTAGCAGCCGTCGGAATTGGCAATAAAAAGCAGCTTGCCTTGGGCATCCCCCACAAAGATCGTACCGCTGCAGTCGGCGGCAAGCAGGTGCATGGCGATCTTGTAGTTGGTGTTGAACTTGTCCATCCAGTCGGCGCTGTCTCTTGTTTCAAAATAGGCGGCGGTGCTTTGCACAGCGCGCTCGGCCGCGTCGGAAAGCTGCTGCTGCTTTTCCTCCAGAGCAAAGCGGTTTACCTGATAGATAAATGCACTGCCCAGTATGGCAAAGCCCAGCACGATCACCATCGCGTAGATGAGAAAATTGCGTGCAAAGAGACTTTTCAACTTACATTCTCCTCAGAAGATCAGTCGTGATCTGTCGTTTCGCCGTTTTCCAGCAGCTCGAACTTGTAGCCGACGCCCCAGACGGTTTTGATCTCCCACTGGTCGGAAACACCCTGCAGCTTTTCCCGCAGACGCTTTACATGGACGTCCACCGTGCGGGTGTCGCCGAAATAGTCAAAGCCCCACACGTCATCCAAAAGCTGGGCACGTGTGAACACCCGGTTGGGCGAGCTGGCGAGGAAGTACAAGAGCTCGATCTCTTTGGGCGGGATCTCCATTTTCTGTCCCTTGACAACGATGTTGTAGGACTGCTTGTCGATGATCAGATTGTCAAAGACCAGCTTGGGCTCGCCTTCGTCCTTGTCAAAGCGGCGCAGCACGGCGCGGATGCGGGCGATGACCTCGCGCATCTCAAAGGGCTTGGTAATATAATCGTCGGCGCCCAGCTCCAGCAAGGTCACCTTGTCAAACACCTCGCCCTTTGCGGTGAGGATAATGACAGGTGTTTTGGAAAAGCTCCGCAGCTCGCGGATCATCTGGGTGCCGTCCATCACGGGCATCATCAGGTCGAGGAGCACCAGATCGGGATGAACACGCTTAAAGGTGCGCAGACCCTCGGCGCCGTCCTGCGCCGTTTCAATATGATAGCCTTCCTGCTCCAGATAGAGATGCAGCAGCTCGCGGATATTGGCGTCGTCCTCTACGATCAGAATGGTTTTTTCCATGGTCACAGCCTCCTTAAACAATTGCTGTATTTTCTCTATTATAGGCGAATCCGAGCGGAATTGCATCACAAAATTGTGAACAAGGGCTTTTCGGGGAATATTTTCCCGTTTCCGATGAAATGCGTGAAATCTCGGTCTCTTTGCCTATTGACAGAAGAATATTTTCGGCATAGAATGAGAGTGGTTTCGGATGAGAAACCGACGAACGGAAATATAAAGAGTATAGAGGTGCTGCAAATGAAATTCTCCAGCAAAGTGAAAAAGTGCGGCCTTTCCCCCATGCGTAAGTTTCATCCCTACGCCGTGGCTGCGGAAAAAGCCGGCAAGAAGATCTATCATCTGAACATCGGTCAGCCCGACGTGGAGACTCCGCCCGCATTCTTTGACGCGGTGAAGAACTTCTCCCTGCCCGTTCTGGAATATGCTCCCTCTCCCGGACTGCCCGTGATGATCGACGCCATCCAGAAGTATTACGACAATCTGGATATGCACTTTGACAAGAGCGAGATCCTTGTGACCACCGGCGGCTCTGAGGCGCTGGCCATCGTTCTCCAGTGCATTCTGGACGACGGCGATGAGATCCTCATTCCCGAGCCCTTCTATCCCAACTATAACACCATGGTGCGCACCTGCGGCGCCTCCATCCATCCCATTCCCACCTCTCCCGAGGAAGGCTATCGCTATGCCGTCCGCGAGCGTGTGGAGGCTGAAATCAACGAGCATACCCGCGCCATCATGGTCACCAACCCCGGCAACCCCACCGGCGTTGTGCTCACCCCCGAAGAGATGCGCATGATGTGCGATATCGCCAAGGAGCATGACCTGTTCATCATCGGCGACGAAGCGTACCGTGAGTTTGTCTATGCCGGCGAGCCTCTGCAGTCCATGGGTCAGTTTGACGACGCTCCCGACAACGTGGTCGTTATCGACACCGTTTCCAAGCGGTTCTCCGCCTGTGGCGCCCGTATCGGCTGCATTCTCACCCGCAACCACGAGCTGCTGGGCGAGGCCATGAAGTACTGCCAGAGCCGTCTGTCTGTCGCCACGCTGGATCAGATCGCTTCCGCTGCTCTGTACAATGTTGGACCCGAGTATTTTGCCGCTGTCCGCGAGGAATACAAGCGCCGCCGCGACACTGTGGTCTCCAAGCTGAAGGAGATCCCCGGCGTGATCTGCGAGTGCCCCAAGGGCGCCTTCTACATCATGGCTGCTCTGCCTGTGGACGATGCCGACAAGTTCCAGAAGTGGCTGCTGGAGGAGTTTGACGACAACGGTGACACTGTGATGTTCGCCCCCGGCGCTCCCTTCTATGCCACTCCCGGCAAGGGCATCAACGAGATCCGTATCGCCTACGTCCTCAAGCAGGATAAGCTGGAGCGTGCCATGGATCTGCTG
>CADBTM010000228.1 GCA_902797555.1 Oscillospiraceae bacterium | reverse complement strand
CCCTCCTTGCCGATGGCGAGGGAGAGCTGGTCGTCGGGGACGACCACGGTGCACGACTTGCCGTCCTCCTTCATCTGGACGGAGATCACGTCGGCGGGGGAGAGGGCCTCCGCCACAAACTGGACGGGATCCTCGCTGTATTTGATGATGTCGATCTTTTCGCCCTTGAGCTCGTTGACCACGGCGGCCACGCGTCCGCCCTTGGGTCCCACGCAGGCGCCGATGGGATCCACGTTTTCGTCGGTGGACCAGACGGCGATCTTGCTGCGGGAGCCGGCCTCACGGGCCATGGACTGGACGACCACCGTGCCGTCGGCGATCTCGGGCACCTCCAGCTCGAACAGGCGCTTGACCAGACCGGGATGGGTGCGGGACAGCATGATCTGGGGTCCCTTGCCGTTGCGGCGCACCTCAACCACGTATACGCGGATGTGGTCGCCCTCGTGAATGGTCTCGCCGGCGATCTGCTCGGAGGCGGACAGGACGGCCTCGGTGCGCTCCCGCTTGCCGCTCAGCTCCAGCAGGGCGGAGCCGTTGGTGGGATTGATGCGGGTGACGACGGCGGTGATGATCTCGTGCTCCTTGGAGGCATATTCGTCGGCGATCATGCCCCGCTCGGCCTCGCGGATGCCCTGAATGATGACCTGCTTTGCGGTGGAGGTGGCGATGCGGCCAAAGTCCCGGGTGCGCACGTCCACCTTGACGTCGTCGCCCAGATGCATATCGGGGTTTTTGGTGTAGGCGATGGCCTCGTCCAGGCTCATCTCGGCGGCGGGGTTGACGACCTCCTCCACCACCTTTTTGACGGCGTGCATGTCGATCTCGCCGGATTCCGGATCGATGTGGACGAACACGTTGTCCAGCGTGGCGCTCTGGGGATCCCGCTTGTACAGCGCCTTATAGGCGGCGACCAGCGCCTGCCCGATGCGATCCAGCATATATTCCTTCTGGATGCCTTTTTCCTTTTCCAGCTCTTCCAGAGCCTTGATCATCTCATTTGCCATGGTCGTTCCTCTTTCCCGTCCCCTTGGGACGTTTTCTTTGGTATATCGCTTCTCTTAAAACTCGAAATACAGGCGGGTCTGCGCCACGTCGGCGCAGGCGAGGGCGCGGGTGCCCCCGTCGGTCTCCAGCGTGATCATCACGCCGTCATAGCCTTCAAGCGTGCCCACCAGCTCCTGCGCGCCGTCGATGGCCTTGTAAAACCGGACGACCACCTTTTTGCCCATGGCCCAGGCAAAATGCTCGGGGCGGGTGAGGGGACGCTCCAGTCCGGCGGAGGAAACCTGCAGCATATAGGCGGGCAGAGCGTCAAACTCGTGGGCGTCCAGCAGGGGATCCAGCCCCCGGGACACCGCCTCGCAGTCATCGATGTTGACGCCCTCCTCCCGGTCGATATAAACGGTCAGCGTGTGCTGACGGCCTTCCTTTTCAAAGGTCACGTCCCACAGGGAAAGCCCGTGCTCGGCGCACAGGGGCTCCGCCAGCTGGGAGACCCGGCGGATCAGTTCTTTTTGGGTCATAAGCGCATCTCCATCAACAATAAAGAGTGGACATACGTCCACTCTCATACGTTTCATCCTACCTTATGGGCCGATTATACCACATCAAAATGCGCTTTGCAAGAGCATTTCCCGCAAAAATGCAGGATTTTCAATGCGTTTCGCCGCATTCCTGAGGCGCATAGAGCGTCAGCTCGTCCAGCGGGAGCTCCAGCTCGGTCTCCTGACCGTCCTCGTCCACGCCGGTCACCATCAGCATATCGCAGTCGTCGTAGATCTCATAGCTCCGGTATTCGCAGCCGGTGTCCTCCAGAAAACGCTTGGAGATGGCGATGAGCTGGGCGGCGGTGTATTCCTTTCCCCGAAAGCGCAGGGCGATCCATGCCATGTGCAGTTCCTCCTTCTGTCACGTCGTTACAGATGCAGTATACCCCTATCGGGCAGGATTTGCAAGAGGGAATTCACGGCTCCATCTGCTTTGCGAAAAAGAGGGCTGCCGCCTGCAAAAGCTTTACGTCGCTGTCGCTGGCGGGGGGATCGGTGCCCAGCAGGGCGGCGCAGCCGCACAGGTCGCCCCCGGAGATGACGGGCGCCACCACCCCCGCCTCCGCCTCGGGGACGGCAGGGGAGACCGGGATGCCGTTCTCTGTCCGTCTGAGCGTCCGGCTCTGCATGACGGCGTCGATCTCCGGCGAGATGGGACGGCCGTCCAGCTCCCTCCGGAACGCGCCCGAGGCGGCGATGACGCTGTCCCTGTCGCAGAACACCACCGGTCGGGCGCAGGTGCGGTACAGCGCCTCACACAGATTGCCCGCCGTGGCGCTTTGCTCCCCCGCGGGGGAATATTTCCGAAAGATCACGCTGCCGCCCGCCTCGGTGAAGATTTCCAGCGGCTCGCCGTTGCTGATATCATTGACACGGAAAACCTTGTCCTTGTGGTTTTTATAGGACTGAATCAGCGTTTTTTCTATTTTTTCCGTGCCGAAATCAAAATTTACGGCTTCCTCCAGACCGGAGCTGCGCAGGATCGAATCAATATCCGCCTGCAGCCGGATTTCCAGATGATCCTCAAAGACCAGGATCCGGTCGATGAGCAGCTCCAGAT
>CADBTM010000227.1 GCA_902797555.1 Oscillospiraceae bacterium | reverse complement strand
GGAAACCGTAAGCACGTCTATTTCAACCTGCTTATTGTGTGGCTGTTGACCGGCTTTTGGCACGGTGCCAGCTGGAATTTTATCCTGTGGGGACTGCTGCTCTTTTTGCTGATGTTCCTCGAGCGGAAAGGTCTGCGCAAAGGGCTGCAAAAGCGTCCGTTTTTCGGCCATCTGTATATGTTCTTTATGATCCCGTTGTCGTGGATGCTGTTTGCCATCACTGACTTCGGTCAGCTGGGGCTGTTTTTCTCCCGGCTGTTCCCCTTTACCGGCGCATGGCAGGGCATCGCCGCCGGAGACTGGCTGGATCACGGCAAGATCTATGGCGTGATGATGGCGGTGGGCTTTCTCTTCTGCACGCCGCTTCCCAAAAAGGTGTGGTACAAAATCGAAAAGACCCCTCTGGCCGTTCTCATTTTGCTGGCAATTTTCTGGGGCGCGGTGTATTGCCTCTATCGCGGGCTAAACGACCCCTTCCTCTATTTCCGATTCTGATTTCAGGTGACCTATGAAAAAATTACTTCGTGTTCCCTTTCTTTGTCTTTTGGTGATCTCCATGATCGCTGCCACCCCCTTCCTGTGGCGGGAAATGGGGCTTTTGGAGCGATTTGCGCCCCAAAGCGCCATTCAGGGCGACGCCCGTCCCACCGTGGTCGAGCCCTCGCCCACACTCTCCCAGTCGGAGCCTGTGACAGAGCCTCAGCAGCCGGATCCCCAGCCTGTGCAGCCGCAGTCCGGACAGCCCGACGACTCCACGCCCTCCGTCCTGGAAGGGCCGATCTCCGCACCTGTGGAGGCCGATCCTGATCCCGTGTCGGAAAATCCTGACCCGGCTCCCGTGGATCCCCAGCCTGCGCCCTCGGAAAACGGCCATGTGCCTGACCCCACCAATTCCCGGGATATCGAGTCGGAAATCGACCAGCCCATCCACCACAAGCCACCGGAAAAGCCGGAAAATCCCTTTGCAAATGCATTGTTCATCGGCGATTCCCGCACGGTTGGCATCGCCAAGTATTCCGGGATCACCGAGGCAGACTTTTTTGCCACCACCGGCATGGACGTCTACTCGGTGTTCACCCACGAGGCCATCACCGGCACTTGGGAAAAGGGCACCTTGCTGGAGGACGTTTTGCAGGCCAAGCAGTATGATCGGATCTATATCATGCTGGGCATCAACGAGCTGGGCTACAATTTCAAGCACACCGTCGAAACCTATCAGTCGGTGCTCGATCGCCTGCGCGAGCTCCAGCCCGAGGCCTATCTCATCATCGAAGCCAATCTGCAGGTTTCCAAAAAGCGCTCGGATACCGACAAGGTGATCAATCGGGACACCATCCAGCGGATGAACGAAGCGCAGTCCGCCTTTGCCGACGGAGAGACAATCTTTTATGTCGACGTCAATCCCCTCTTCTGCGACGAGGACGGCTATCTGGACGCCAGTCTTTCCTTTGACGGCACCCACCCCTATGGCAAGTATTACGCCCTGTGGGCGGACTGGCTGAAGGAAAACACCCCGGCGTAATTTTTGAGAAAAGAAAAAATGCTCTGCCAACGGCAGAGCATTTTTTGTTGTTTTAGTAAACCACTTTTTTGATATAGTCTCCCAATCGAAGGTCGGTTTGCGCGCCGTCCCGGATGGCGAAGCGGCCACCCATGATGACGTGCGGAATGCCGACAGGCTTTTGAAAGGGATTATCGTAGGTGGCGGTGTCGGTGACATTGTTCCAGTCAAACACGGTGACGTCGGCCACATTGCCCGCCTTGAGCACGCCCCGATCGGGCAAACCGATGTTTTCCGCCGGCTTTTGGGTGATGCGGTGCACGGCGGTCTCCAGATTTGCAAAGCCCTTTTCCCTGCACAGACGGAGGAACCGAGGGAAGGTGCCATAGGTACGGGGATGGGGCTTGTCGCTGCTCTTGGAGGGGTCGTAGGGTCTGCACGATGCGTCAGAACCGATGGCGATATCCGGCTGACGCAGCAGGTATTCCACGTCCCGCAGATCCATGTTGAAGATGATGGCGTCGTCTTCGCAATGGGTACGGATCAGCGTCTCCACCATGGCCTCGGGAACGGGCATTCCCCATTCCTCGCTGAGCTGGCCCACGGTCTTGCAGTCGATGTCCGGGCAGCGTCCGCCCGTGCCGGCGATATACAGCCGGTCTCCGTCCGCCCGCGCCGGATAGCGCTCCCGGAAATACTCCAGCACCTGCTCCCGGGTTTCGCCGCCGCTGAGCCGCTCTACCGCGCGCCCTGTGCCTCCCGCCATCACCCAGCTGGGCAGACGGCTGGAAAGGCCGGTGGAGCATGCGTCGTAAGGGTACATATCCGCCGTGATGGCGACGCCCTCTTCCCGGGCGCGGAGGATCTTTTCATACAGCTGCTCCGCTTTGCCCCAAACGGTCTTTGCGCCCAGCTTAAGGTGGGATATCTCCAGTCGGACGCCGGTGGCCTTGGCGATTTCGATCATCTCGTCCAGCGCCTCGAAGACCTTCTCACCCTCATCCCGCATGTGAACGGCGAGAAGCACGTCCCACACATAGCAGGTCTTGGCAAGCGCCTCCAGCTCGTTCCGGTCGGCAAACATGCCGGGCAGATAGCCCAAGCCGAGGGTCAGTCCCCAGCAGCCCTGCTGCAGGTTTTCCTCCAGCAAAAAGCGGGAAAGTTTGATCTCGTCCTCCCACGCGGGCCGCTTGGACAGGCCAACCACACCCCGGCGGATGGCGTTGTGTCCCACCATCTGCACCAGATTGGTGGACATGGGCGCGTCGCCCCTCAGTTTAAGCAGCTTTTGAAAGCTGCCCGCCTGATACGATTCGTAAGCCGACAGTTTTCCGGCCTCTGTTGCCCGACGAACGTCGGTCATCTGACTGACGCTGCGGGGAAAGGGCGAGCCGCCGCACTGTCCGACGATTTCGGTGGTCACGCCCTGATAGATCTTTGCCTCGCACCGCCCGTCCACGCGGAACCACGAGTCGGAGTGAGAGTGCATGTCGATAAAGCCGGGGGCGACCACCAAGCCGGAAACATCCAGCGTTTCGGCACTTTCTGCGTCGATTTTGGGGGCAATCTCTGCGATTTTTCCTCCAAGTATGGCAACATCGCCCGTAAAGGGCGATGTTGCTGTTCCGTCGCAGACTGTGCCGTTTTTCAACAGCAAGTCAAGCATTCTTAACGATCTCCTGATACTTTTTCAGCTCGGAGGGAGAGCAATACACGAAGTGCTCGGGCTCTACCTCCACCATGGAGGGCTTCTC
>CADBTM010000226.1 GCA_902797555.1 Oscillospiraceae bacterium | reverse complement strand
TCGGAAACGTTCAGATTGTTTTCAAAGAATTTCTGGATGGTGAACAGGGTCTCCTCGTCCAGCGCATCCACCGAGCCCTTTTTGAAGACCTCGGAGAGGAACATCTCGCACAGAGTGGTGGGCAGCTGGTAGATTAGGCGGCCGATGCCCAGACTCTCATAGCTGGTCATGGTGATGTTTTCGTCAAAGACCTTGCCGATCTCCACCGCCACCTGCGCCTCTTTAAAGGAACGGGCGATGTCCTTGAGCTGGTTGGCAACCGAACCGATGCCGATCATATGGGGGATGCCCATCTCGGTGACGGCAGAATCGATCTGCTTGCCCACCTTGTTGATCTCCTTGGAGTCGCTGTTCTTCATCTCCTTGACCAGAACGACTTCGTTCTCGTTGATGGTGATGGCGAAATCCCTCTGCCGGTCGGGAAACAGCTTTTGCAGCATATCCATCACGGCGATATCCTGCTTTTGCTCCATGTGGATCAGATAGGCCACCCGCTTGGCGTCCGACTGGAACTGCATCTCCCGCGCCTTGATATAGATATCGCCGGGCAGGATGTTGTCCAGAATGATCTTTTTGATAAAGGTGGCTTTGTCGTGCTTTTCGTCGTAGAGCGACTTGCTGTTGCTGATGGCGATGGCGGTGATATTGCAGGCGATGGAAGCGCTTTGACCGCTTTCTCCCGCGAAAACCGCATACTCCGCGCCGTTCTCATAGCCGTCCAGCTTGCGGAAGGTATAGCCGTTGTATTCCCCCTCCTCGTCGCCGGAACGGAAAAACTCCTCCGCCGCTTCCACATTTTCTCCGATGTAACGGAGCTCGGTGCACGAGACGATATTGCCCGACCCGTCTACGATGCCGAGAATAAACGGAATCTTGTTTTTGATTTCCAAAAGGATACTTTGAAACAGTCTGGCTGCCATACTCTCACCCTTTATCTATAATTCCTAAAAACAAACTGCGGATTATGTTTATTTTAACACATCGTTTTGTCTTTTTCAACAAGAATTTTCAAAATTATTTGGTTTTTTTCTACAGGATTCAAGTCTCCTGCAAAAGCAGCTCGATTTCGCTTTTTTTCAGCGCTCTCCATCCGCCGGGGGAAAGGCTGTCATCCAGACGCAGCGTGCCGATGGTCAGACGCTTGAGAAAGACCACCGTTTTGCCCTGATGGGCAAACATCCGCTTGATCTGGTGAAACTTGCCCTCCCGCAGGGTGACGACGCATTCCCGGCCGTCCCCCTGTCTCTCCAGTCCCGCGGGCTGGGTGACAAAATCTCCCAGATCCATAGGGCAGGCGAAGGCGGCTTCGTCCCTCTCGTCCGCGGGGAGATCCAACCGGACAAGATAGGTCTTGTCGGCGTGGTGCCGGGGCGAGGTGAGGCGATGGTTGAGCGCCCCGTTGTCGGTGATCAGCAGCAGGCCTTCGGCGTCCTTGTCCAGCCGTCCCACCACGCCCAGCGGGCGCCGGCGGTAGGCGTCGGGCAGCAGATCGACGGCCGTCTGCTCGCCGTGCCTGTCCTCGGTGGCCGACAAAACGCCCGCAGGCTTATAGACCATCAGATATACAAATCCATCCCCGCCGATCCTCCTGCCGTCCAGCAGGATGGCGTTCTCGTCGCTGTCCGTCTTGAGGCTGCCGTCCCGGGCGGGAAGACCGTTTACCGTCACCCGACCCGCCTTGAGGGCGGCCTGCGCCTCGGTGCGGGTGAGCAGACCGCAGGCGGAAAGGATCCTGTCCAGACGCCCTTTCATTTCAGCGCCTCCAGAGCGGCGCTCCACAGCACCTGCAGCCGATCGGTCTGTCCCGACAGATACAGCCCGCCGAACAGCGTCTCCAGCCCGGTGGCGTAGGCGTATTCCCGAGGGGTGCAATGCTTGGGAGCAGAGTGCACATGCACGTTCCTCCCCCGGTGAAACAGGCTCTCCTCCCACGGCTCCAGCAGAGGCAAAATCGCCTCCATGGCCTTTGCCTGCGCAGGGGCGGCCACCAGAGCCACCGTCTTTTTGTGGGCTTCCTCCACCCGCACGGCGCCCTCGGAGACCACCTGCGAGCGCGCCAGCAGCTCGTACACCCCGTCGCCGATGTGCGCCAGCGTCAGCGTGGGGATCTGCCGCAGCGCGTCTTGTCCGTATGCTTCCCGAAACAGTTCCAAAAGGGTTTTCCTCCGTTGATTACAGGATCGTTTTGCCCACCGCGTCCTCGCAGGGGCGCAGCAGGTCGCTGTCCGTCATGGTTCGGGACAGCAGCAGCCGTTCCCGAGGGACGGAGATTGCCAGAACGGCCTTGCCGTTTTCCACCCGGGAGGATGGGACCGGCAGGCCGGTTTCTCCATCCAGCAGGGCGATCAGATCGGGGAAGGTGGCCAGGCGGACGCCGTCCAGCTCGGCCGTCATAAACTCGTTCCAGAAGGTCAGCCCGAGGGCGCGGCCTTCGTCACGCACCTCCACGCTGCCCACGTCAAAGCCGCCCTTGCTCGTCAGCGTGCGGCCTTCCGTTCTGCCCCGCAGCAGCAGTCTGGCGCCCAGCAGCCCTTCCAGCGCATGCAGGGTGCCCTCCGGGTCGTCCAAATGCTCCCGCAGCGCCTGCCCCACCCGGATGCACTGGGTGAGCACGCCGCCGGGACAGTTTTCCGCGCCATAGGCCACTGTCACCGGATTGCGCAGCACGGTGACAAATCCACCGCACAGGGCGGAGGCCTGCCGCACCAGCTGGGAGGTGGCCTCGATGGAGCCTGCGGTGCACAGCTCCACATACTTTTGTCCCACGCCGCCGGAGGCCGCCTGTACCGTGCGGTAGTCCTTCTGGCGATGGAGCATCATGGAGCCCATCACCCCGGTGGGATGGGCGCGGCCGTTGCAGGCGGAATCCACCATGGGGATGCCGCAGGCCGCCGCGGTGAGCCAGCCGTTGGTGATGCTCTGTCCGCCCGCCTCGTTGGCGATGAGGGCGGCCACGGGAGCAGTCACCTGTTCCCGAAACAGGTCGTACACCCGGGCGCAGTGCCGGGGCGTCACGCCTGCGGCGCCGCCCGAGGGCGAGCCCACCAGCGACGCGGTGACCAGCGTACCGTCTCCGGGCAGCTCGTCCCAGCTTGCCACGGTGATCTCCCCCGCCTCCAGCGCCTGCCGGACCACAAGGAGACCGTCCTCCAGCTGCCCTCCGCCGCCTCCGCCCAAAAGCTGACCGCCGTAAACGGCGGACTGGGCGTCCTGTTCTGTCAATCGAAACATATCCTATTCCTCCTGAAGCATGCGCAGGATGGCTTGCGCCACCATCCTCCGCGGGGTAAAAACAGGCAGACCGGTCTGCTGAAAAACCCGCTCCGCCTGACGGTTCGTATAGCCCATACAGTCGAGGCAAATCGCCTGTGCGTTCCGCGCCTTAAGGCGCTTTGCCGCGTCGACGACGGCCTGTTCCTCCCCATAGGGGGAAGCAAAGCCCAGCAGGGGCGCTTGTTCGCCCCACCAGCGCACCATCTGCTCCGCCTGACGCTTTTCCGGGGCGACGACCCCAAGAGGCGCGGGCAGAGGCACGCCGCCGTGCACCGCCTCGTGGGCAGTGATCAAAGGCACCCTTTCTCCCAGAGGCGGAAAGGCGCCGGTGCACATGAGCACCGCAGCGTCAGCCCCCTCCCTCTCCGCCAGCGCGCAGGCGCGGGAGGCAAAGGGGAGGATGCGTTTCTCGGAGACCGCCGAGCTCCGTCCGTCCCTCAGCCGGGTGATGAGACAGGGCTCGTCCTCTCGCGCGCGAAGGGCGTCCAGCTCCCCTTCCGAAAGGCCGTCCAGAAAGCCGTATTCCCGCAGCCGGACGGCGGGAGGCAGCAGGGCGCGGATCTCGGAGGTGATGTCCTCCCGCGGGGTCTGCCCGATATACAGCAGCGCCGCGATCACGGCCGATCCTCTCCGTAGAAAAGCTTGACCAGATCCTCCACCGCCTTCAGCGGCAGAAACATCGTCCTGTTGCAGTGTGCGGAGATCCGCTCGCCGGAGGCATATTCCACCCGAAGATCGGCGCCGAAGTTTTCCGGCAGGCCGTGGGTCTCTTTGTCCAGCCCGTTGAACTTTGCCAGCTCGTGTTTGGCAACGATACGCTGCAGGCTCTCCAAAAAGGCGGGCGATTCCTCAAAAGCTTCCTGCTCGCCGCCCATTCGCCAGCGGACGCAGGCGACCTTGTTCCCTTCCCGCTCTGCCTGCAGCTCGTATTTGCGGGAGGTGAGAACAGGCCGGTCGTCCAGGTTGTAGGACAAAAGGGAAATCTTCGCAAGAAACCGGGTGATCTCGGCGGAAACTATGCTTTTGGGCGCAAGATGGTTGCTCCAGTCGCTGGTGCCACCGCAAGGAATGGGTTCCGTTTTCTCTTCTTTTCTCTCTTTTATAAACACAATGTTCCTTGTCGGCGCGTCACACACCGGGATGTAGGTCTCCAGAGCGTCGCCCCGCAGGGTCATGGTGCCAAAGCTGCCCACACCGTCCGGCCTGGCAGAGTCGCGCTCGGCCACCCGCAGCGCTCCTCCCGGGGAGAAGGGGCGCAGAACGACGATCCTCGTCGTCTGTCCGGGGAGATCGGACCAGAACTCGGTCATCTCGTCCTCGCGGAACGAGAGCTTTCCCGAGCCGTCCAATTGGATCCACGTTCCCTGCAGATGCCTGAGGGCGTTCTCATCGGGGGCACAGGCGCCGTATCGGGTGTTCTGGGTGGGATAGAGGGTGTCGCTGCTCGTCCCCGTGATGGGAAACTCCTCCGTGATCGTCATACCGCCGTTTTCCAGCCGGCAATCGGTCACACGGGAATAGGGCCTGGCGTCCGGGGAATAGCGCTTGTCGCTGTATTTCAGGTGCAGCACCAGCGCCTCTCCCTCCTTTTCCACAGAGAAGGGCGTGGTGAGCACCACCCCACCCCTCCACAGCAGGGTGAGCTTTTCTTCCCGGATCTCCGCCCGTGGGCCTACATACCCTCTGGGCTCCCATGCTCCGTCCAGTTCCTTCATCGGGCATCCTCCTTTCGGCCGCACATCAGCTCGCCCCGCAGGCACACACGGCCTTCGTCGGGGCATTTTACCTGAAACGAATATGCTTTTTCCTCACCGCAATCCAGGCTTGCCCCGTTTTGCAGGGCAAAGACATAGGGATAGGCGGCGTTCCACAGCTCGTGACACAGGGGTGGGCAGAGATCCTCTACCACAAAGGTGTCCCCCTCCCGATGATAGCCGCAGCGGCAGCGGCTGGAGGTGACAGTGAGCAAAACGGCGGCCATGTTGTCTCCTTTCAGCGGTACAGCAGCAGCTTTGCCCCCGTCAGCAGGAGCAAAAGCAGCAGGTTGACCACGGTAAACTCCAGCAGATAGCGCCCCGGTCTGGCGTCCTCCGAGGCGGAATAGAGCCGCAGGCCGATCAGGCTGGCCAGACTGGCGATGGGGGTGCCCAGTCCGCCGATGTTGGTGCCCAGAAGGAGCTCCCGCCCGCTGTCGGTAAATCCGGACAACAGCAGAGCGGCGGGCACGTTGCTGATGACCTGACTGGTCAGCAGGCTCACCCAGTATTCTCTTCCCGAAAGCAGCCCCCGCAGCAGGCGATCCACCGCGGGCAATCTTGCCAGATTGCCGGCAAAGATGAAAAACGCCACAAAGGTCAGCAGCAAAAACCCGTCGGCGCGCAGCAGCATCCTGCGATCAAAGATCAGCAGCACGGCGGCGGTCAGTCCCAGCATTACCGGCCACGGCACCAGACGGAACACCGTGAGCAGACACAGGGCAAAAAGCAGCAGATAAACGGTCAGCGCTTTTCCGTCGGTCTGCTTTCTTTCCCCCAGCATGGGGCGCAGCGACACCCGGGGCAGGGTGAGACACAACAGCGCCAGCAGAGCCAGCGCGATCCCCCACACCGGCAGGGTGATTTGGAAAAACTCCCCGGTGGAAAAGCCGTAATGCGCGTATAAAAACAGATTTTGCGGGTTGCCCACAGGAGTGAGCATGCTGCCCAGATTGGCTGCGGCAGTCTGGAGCACCACCACCCGGATCAGATCCTGCTTTCTTCCCGTCATGCGCAGCAGGATCACCGCAAAAGGCACAAAGGTGAGCAGGGCAACGTCGTTGGTGATGAGCATCGAGCTGAAAAACGCCAGCAGCACCAGCAAAAGCCCCATGGTGCGGGTGCTTTTTGCCCGGGCGCACAGGGCATAGGCCAGCGCGTCAAAGGCGCCGGCGTTCCTCAGTCCCGCCACCACCAGCATCAGGCAATAGAGCAACGCCAGCGTGCGCAGGTCGATATAGCCCGGATATGCCCCGTCGGGCGGCACAAAAATGCAGCTGACGCAGGCGGCCAGCGCCGACAGGACGAGCACCGGCTCTTTCCGGAAAAACGCCTTGATTCCCGTCATTGTTTTTTGGTTTTCAGCTGGCGGATGGCGGTGACCAGACTGATGCCCGCCGCGATGGCAAGGGCATACACCAGCGTCTGGGTGCCGTAGCTCCGCGCGCTGATCAGATCGCCCTGAACGGCGCTGCTCATGGCGTAGTAGAGCGAGCTTCCCGGCACAAGAGGCACGATGGCCGGGATGACGAACAGGGTGGCCGGCGTTTTGAGCTTGCGCGCCAAAAGCTCGGCATAGAGCACGGCAAAGGCCGCCGCGATCAGGCAGGCCAAAAAGCCCTGCTTCATCCACGCCTCCACCGCCAGATACACGCCCCACGCCAGAACGCCGCCCAGCGACGCGGCAAAAAGATACCGTCTCCTCAGGCCGAACAGCAGGGTAAAGCCCAGCGACCCCAAAAAGGCGGTCACCAGCTGAATGATCACATCCTTCATTCTCTCTCCCCCTTTCAGTGCACGGCCTGCACGATGAGCAGCGCCACCATAAAGCCTCCGGCCAGCGCTCCCGCCCAGATCAGCGTCTCGGCAAGGCGCACCGCACCGGAGATGGTATTGCCCACCAGCATATTGCGGACGGCATTCGTCATGGCAAGGCCGGGAATGAGCAGCATGATATCGCCGATGAGGATCTTATCCATGTGCAGCGCGGGGATCAGCCCGGTGACCAGACCCACGCACAGCCCCACCACAAGAGAAATCAGCAGATTGAATGCCGCGGTGTTGATCTGGGTGCGCCCCAGCCACTCCTGCAAAAGACAGATCACCGCGGCAAACACGGCGGCGGCAAGGCCGTCCCACAGGGTGCCGCCGAAAAATATGGCAAAGCTGCCCCCCACCAGCACGCTGCCCCAGAACAGCATGAAAAAGGGCTTGTGTCCGGAGGAGATCCGATCCAGCTGCGCCCGCAGCTCGGGCAGAAGCAGCGGCTTTTCACAGCACTGGCGGCTGAGGGAATTGAGCTTTTCCAGACGATAAAAGTCCGTCTGACCGGTGGTGTGGATGCGCCGGGTTTCGGTGATCCCCTCCCCCTCGGCAAACTCCATGGTCATGATGATGATGGAGGTGATGACGAAAACGTCCATTCTTCCCGCGCCGTAGGCCTTTCCCATGCGGGTAAGAGTATCCTCCACACGGCTGACCTCCGCGCCGGAATCCAGCAGCAGGTCGCCCATCTCCAGCATGCAGTCGAGAAGATCGCTTTGTTGTCTTTTGGTCAGCTTCACGGGATCACCACCTTTGCAAAGAGAATACCATATTTTGTCCCCGTTGTAAAGCGCGCATCGCCCTGCCCTCCGCCCGCTTTTGCAAGAAAAAGAATTGCGCGCGGCGAAAAATCGACTATAATAAAAAAAGAAGTGCCAGACGGCACAAAGGAAAGAGGTTGGCGTATGAAGCTGGATTTTACCGTGCGCACACAGGCGGATATGGAAGAGGCCGTGGCGCGCTTTGGCATCGTGCCCCTGTTTCAAAACTCCATCGAGGGCTTTTCCATCGAGGAGCATGTGGCCAAGGAGGCCTGGTTTGACAGCGGTCAGGACGGCGTGTGGGAATGGAAGGGTCCGGTGATCCGGGCAACAGGCTGCGCCTATGGCAAACTGTTTGAAAAGAAAGCTGCCTTTGTCAGCCCCCGGTGGTATGCCGAGCTGGCCAACTGGCGGCGGGACGGCTATGATCTGGACGCCCGCTGGGACGAGGGTCTGCTCCCCCGGGAGGATCACTATCTCTACACCCTCATCGAGCAAAACCAGCCCGTGATCTCCAAGGGTCTCAAGCGGCTGGGCGGCTATGGTAAAGAGGGGCGCAAGGGTTTTGACGGCGCCATCCTGCGCCTGCAGTATATGGGTTACGTCGTCATCTCCGACTTTGTCTATCTCACCGACAGGCAGGGCAGACGCTACGGCTGGGGCGTGGCGGAATATTCCACCCCCGAGCACTGGCTGGGCGAGGACTTTTCCCGCACGGTCTATCGCCGCGAGCCCCGGGAATCCTATCAGATGCTGTGCGACCATCTGCGCGGGCTGCTGGACGTGAGCGAGGAGCAGGTGCGCCGGTTTTTGAAATAGCTCAGCCCTCCAGTTCCAGGGTCACGTCGGCCTTCTCCTCAATGGCGTACTGACGGAAATAGCCCTCCTCCAGCGGGATCCACCGGGCGGGAAACATGGGGTAATACTCCCCCTCCCGCGCCCGCAGACGGCGCTCCTGCACGGCGGGGTCACAGGTGACGAAAATGCGCAGATCGTACCCCTTTCCCAGGGCGGGATGGTGGGAATAGCTCCCCTCCACCACGGTCACCGGACGGGGCGGCAAACGGGTCTCGGGCAGATACACCCCGTCCATGCAGCGATAGGGGTGGCTGAGGATGGCTTCTCCTCCAAGAGCCGGCTCGATCACTTCCCGGCACAGCCGGTCAAAATCCATGTTGGCGGCGGGGACGGTCTCCCAGCCGGGGATCCTGCGATCAAAGGGCAGGTAATAGTCGTCGGTGTGCAGCAGGTTTGCCTCCAGGCGCCGGGCGAGGGCATCTCCCAGAGTGGACTTTCCGCTGCCGCAGCGGCCGTCGATGGCGACGAGCACGTGAGGCCGGGTCGCAAGCAGGGTGTTGATCGTTTGTGCAAGCCGCTGGCAAGCGGCGGATACTGTGGTCATCTTGCCCCTCCTTTTTCGGATATAATAAATCCGGTTTGATAATATCGCAAATTTAAGGGAAAAACCGGTTGACAGCCGGATGGATATCTTTTATAATTGTACCATACTTATGTTGTCTGCACAAGCAGGCAACGGAGCACAAGCTCCCATTTTTCTCCGCAGGTTTTTCAGGTTTCTTTTTTGTGTGTCACAAGACGCGCGCGCTTCCACAAGGGAAGGGCACGCGTCTTTTTATGATTCTCCAAGGAGCGTGAAGCAATGTCTTCTGTCAAGAAAGCCACGGTGACGGCGCTGTGCACAGCGCTGTGCGCCGTGCTCCCCTTTGTATTTCATATGACCAATCTGGGCAGCGCCTTTTCCCCCATGCACATCCCCATTTTGCTGTGCGGGCTGGTGTGCGGGCCGGTGTACGGGCTGTTCTGTGCCGTGGCGGGGCCGGTGATCTCCAGTCTAACCACCGGAATGCCCTCGGCCATCCAGCTGGTGTATTTCATTCCCGAAATGGCGGTCTACGGCGTGCTGACCGGGGTGCTCTTCCGGGTCATCCGCACGGGCAGACTGCTGCCCGATCTCTACCTCGCCCTCGTCCCCGCCATGCTCGTGGGACGGATCGCGGGCGGCGCGGCGCAGGCGCTCTTTTATCTGGCGTCCTCCCGGGAATATTCTCTCGCCATGTGGGCGGGCGCCTATCTGGTGGGGTCACTGCCGGGGATCATCCTGCATCTCATCGCCGTGCCCCTGCTGTATACCGTTTTGGAAAAAGCAAAGCTGATACCTGTACGATATGGGAGAAACAATCATGAACCCGAAAACTGACGCGATTCTGAACGAAGTGGACAAGGCGGTGGTGGGCAAGCGCGCCGTCACCGAAAAGGTGCTCATGGCCATGCTGTCCGGCGGGCATATCCTGCTGGACGACGTGCCCGGCGTGGGCAAGACCACGCTGGCGGTGGCCTTTTCCAAGGCCATGGGACTGAAATATAAGCGCATCCAGTTTACCCCCGACGTTCTGCCCTCGGATATCGTGGGCTTTTCCATGTACGACCGGGAGAGCGGCACCTTCCGCTATGTCCCCGGGGTGGTCAACGACGCCAATCTGGTGCTGGGCGACGAGATCAACCGCACCTCCTCCAAGACCCAGAGCGCCCTTCTGGAGGCCATGGAAGAGGGGCGTGTGACGGTGGACGGCGAGGCGCACCCTCTCAAAACCCCGTTTTGCGTCATCGCCACCCAGAATCAGGTGGGCACGGCGGGTACTCAACCCCTGCCCCAGGCCCAGCTGGACCGCTTTTTGGTGCGGCTGACGGTGGGCTATCCCGATCTGGACAGCGAGATGGCCATCCTGCGGGGTCACCAGACCGCCCAGCCGCTGGAGGATGTGCATCAGGTGTGTGACGCCGATGCCCTTCTCGAGATGCAGCGGGCGGTGAGCGAGGTCACCATGAAGGAGGAGATCGTCCGCTATATCGCCCTGCTGGCGGCGGCCACCCGGGAAAGTCCCCTGCTCACGCTGGGGCTCAGCCCCCGCGGCGCCATCGCCGTCAGCAAAATGGCGCGAGCGGCGGCCTGGCTGGACGGGCGGGACTATGTCATCCCCGAGGACGTGCAGCGGGTCTTTTCCGACGTGATCGCCCACAGGCTGATCCTCAGCCCCGCGGCCAAGCTGGAAAAGCACACGGCGGCCGACTGTGCCCAAGTCGTTTTGCGGGAGGTTCCCCTCCCCCATCGGGCAAAATAACATGATACGAAATCGGATCGGATGGGCGCTCGCCCTGTTGGGAGCGGCGGCGGTCTATCTCTTTGAAAACAACGGCGGCACCCGCGCCCTGCTGGCGGCGGTCATCGCCGTACCCCTGCTGTCGCTGGCGGCGATGCTGCTTTTCGGCAGAGGCAGTGGGACGGTTCAGGCGTCCGAGACCCTCCTGCGTGAGGAGGACAGCGTCCTGTCCGTCACCCTCTCCGCGCCGCGGCTTTTTCCCATCCGCTGCGACCTGCAGGCGGAAAACCTCTTTTCCGGGGATGTGCAGCGTCTGACCCTCCGCCGCGGCGGAAGCAGTCAGGTGGACTTCACCCCCCTGCGATGCGGACTGTACCGCACCGATATCGCCCGTCTGCGGCTCTATGACCCGTTGGGGCTGTTCTGCAAAAAGCTCCCCTTCGCAGATGGGGCGGAAACGCTGGTGCTGCCCCGCGCCTATCCGCTGGACATCCAGCTTGCCGACACCGGCGACTTTCTCTCCGAGACGGAGGACTTTTCCCGCGACCGTCCGGGCAGCGACCCCAGCGAGACCTTCCGCGTCCGGGAATATGCCCCCGGCGACCCCGTCAGACAGATCCACTGGAAGCTGAGTGAAAAGGCGGGCAAGACGCTGGTGCGGGACTTTGGCCTGCCGGTAGAGCGGCGGCTTTTGCTGCTGCTGGAGACGCAGGAGGTCTCCCAGCCCATCGACGGGACAAGGATGGAACAGACGCTGGATCTGCTGGCGTCGATCTGTCAGGGGCTGGATCAGATGGAGATCCCCTACCGGATCGGGGAACAGGACGTGAACGCCGACGGCGGCGCCGCGGTGTGGCGGGAGATCTTTTCCCATCCCATCAGCAAAGGGGAGCGCACGGTGTGCGCCCGCTGGCGGGAGAGCCACCCTGTCATCGACTTTGCCCACGGCGCGGTGCTCTCCCCGGTGGAGCAGCCCGAGCTGGACACGCTGGAGGCGGGCAACCGCATCACCCTGCTCATCCCCGGCGAGACCTATGACCCCGGCGAGCTGACGTCCGGGAATCTGAAGCTGATTATGTAACCGAAAGGAACCGATATGGAGCGCGGCATGATCCTGAAAACCCAACAGGAACGCACAGGCTGGGGCGAACGGCTCCTGCCGCTGTGCTGCGCCCTGATTTGCTATGCCGCCCTGTGGGGCAGCCTGTCGGGGATGGCCTATCTCTCCGAGGTCGGCGTTTTGCCCCTGCTGGCGGGCGCCGCAGGGATCGTCCTTACGGCGCTCCTTCCCAAAAAGGCGGCCTATCCCCTGTTGGCCATTCTGGTCGCCGCGGGAGCGGTGCTGATGCTCACCCAGCTGGATGGGGTGCGGCTGCTGCTCAACCGGCTGATGACCGCCAGCCAGCAAAAGCAGGCCTACGTCTACGATCTCTTTCCTGTGGAGGCCGACAACGTGGCGCAGGCAGTCCGTCAGGCGCTGCTTCCGCTGGGTCTGCTTACCGGCGCGATCCTGGGGCTGGGCGCGCGGACAGGCTTTCCCCCTGTCTTTGCCGCCGTGTTTTGCCTCTATGCTCTGGGCAGTGCATGGCTGGGCGTCACGCCCCAGTGGTGGTGGAGCACTCTGTGGGCGGCGGCGCTGGTGCCGGCGATGGCAAGAGGCAAGCTTTTGCCCGCGGCAGCCGCTCTGCTGTGTGTCGGGCTGACCGTGGGGGCGGTGCTGCTGCTCTATCCCGGAGAAAACGCCGCTCTCTCCCGATGGGACGAGAGTGCCCGGGACCGTCTGGCCGCCGAGACCGTGTTTTTCACCCACGACAGGCAGCTTGCCCAGGAGCATTCGACGCCCGAAAATGCCCCGTCCGAGCCCCAGACCCTCTTTGCCCCGGAGGAAACCTCCGGCAAGGAGGGGGGCGACCTGACCCTGCCCGTGCCTCTGCCCGTTCTGGGCGTCATATTGCTGTTTGCATTCCTGCTCTTTGTCCCTGCCATTCTGGCCGACCGGGCAAAAAAGCGCAACGCCGCCCTGCTCTCCGCCCTCAAGGGGGAGGACAACGCCGAGGCGGTCAAGGCGGCCTTTCTCTTCGCCGTCCGCTGGCTGGAGCTGGATGGCTTTTCCCCCGGCAATCTGCCCGCCGCCCAGGCGGCGGAAGGGCTGGAGGGTCAGGCAAAGGAGGACTTTCTCCGCGCTCTGCCCCTTTGGCGGGAGGCGGCCTAT
>CADBTM010000225.1 GCA_902797555.1 Oscillospiraceae bacterium | reverse complement strand
GAGAAAGGAGATCGGCCGCCAAAAAGGCGGGGTCGTTGTCTCCGTCAGCCACGATGAGGATCTCGCTGGGGACGGCGATCATATCGATGGCCACCTGACCGAAAACCTGCCTTTTTGCCTCTGCCACAAAGGCGTTGCCCGGGCCGACGATCTTGTCCACCCGGGGGATGGATTCGGTGCCGTAGGCCAGGGCGGCGATGGCCTGTGCCCCGCCCACTTTATAGATCTCATCGACGCCGGCAATGTCGGCCGCCGCAAGGATGGCGGGAGAAACGCTTCCGTCGGAGGCGGGCGGGGTCACCATGACGATGCGGCCGCAGCCTGCCAGCTTTGCTGGAATGACGTCCATCAGCACGGTGGAGGGATAGGCCGCCGTCCCGCCCGGGACATAAATTCCCACCCGCTCCAGCGGGGTGACCTTTTGTCCCACCACAACGCCGTTTGGCTGACAGATCTCAAATCCGGGACGGAGCTGTCTGCTGTGAAAGGCGCGGATGTTGTCCGCCGCCCGGCGCAGCACCTCCAGAAAGGCGGGATCCACCGACGCCAGGGCGAGGTCGATCTCCTCCCGTGCCACCAGAAAGCGGTCGATTTCCACCCGATCAAAGGCCTTGGTATAGGTCCTGAGCGCCGCGTCGCCCCGCAGACGCACCGCCTGCAGGATCTCGGAAACGGCGCCTGTCACGTCCTTTGCCGCCGTCGTCCGGGCAAACACCGCCTCGTCGGGCAGCTTGCCGTAGTTCAAAATACGGATCATGATATCTCCTCCGTTCTTTCTTGCAGGCGGGCGCAGATTTCGTCGATCCGCTCCCGCTGAAATTCATAGCTTGCCTTGTTGGCGATCAGCCGTGCGCTGATGTCGGCGATCTTGGTGATCTCCGCAAGGCCGTTTTCCCGCAGGGTGGCGCCGGTTTCCACAATGTCCACGATGACATCGGACAGATCCAGCAGCGGCGCCAGCTCAATGGAGCCGCCCAGACGGATCACGTCGATCTCCCGGCTTTGGGCGGCGTAATAGGCCGAGGCGATGCGGGGATATTTGGTGGCCACTCGCAGGGGGCGGGAGCGGTCGTCGGAAAAGTCTTTCTTTCCCGCCACCGCCATGCGGCACACCCCGGTGTGAAGATCCATCAGCTCGTACACCTGAGGGCGGGTCTCCAGCAAAATATCCTTTCCCACCACGCCGATGTCGGCGGCGCCCCGTTCCACATACACGCCCACGTCGGAGGGCTTGACCCAAAACAGGCGGCAGCCGCCTGTTTCCGAGGAGACGATCAGCCTGCGGCTGTCCTGCAGAGCGTCCAGATCCGCCATTCCCGCGCGGACAAGGGCAGCGCACACCCGCTCGCCCAGCCGCCCTTTGGGCAGGGCGATGCTCATCTGCGTCACAGCCAGACCACCTCTTTTCCGTTCCACCGTCCTGTCCGCGTGGGCCGCAGGCCGAGGGGCGGGTCCTTCTGCACGCAGACCCGCATGCCCCATTCCCGCAGCCTGTTTGCCGCAGCGTACAGACCCTGTGTGGTGTCGTACAGCAAAAGCACGTCGAGGGCGGGGGAGGGATCCTTCCACAGCCGCTCCAGCGGATCGAGATTGAGGGCAAAGCCGATGGCGCCCGATCGGCGACCCAGCTTTTGCATCAGGCCGTCGTACTGTCCTCCCGAAAGCACGCTTTCGGGCACTCCGCTGACAAAGCCCTGAAAGACCAGCCCATTATAGTATCGCATGTCGTTGACCACCGAAAAATCCACCCGCAGGGGCATTCCGGAAAGATCGCCCGCCAGCGCCTCCAGCTCGGCGAGGGGTGCGGCGGGGCAGTCCAACCCGCGCAGACGGGGCAAAACCTCCTGCATCGCTCCGCTCAGCGCCAGAAGCGCTTCCAGCCGGGCGAGAGCATGGGAAGGAGCGCTCTTTCCTTCGCACAGCGCCCGCAGCTCGTGGCGGTTTTTCTCCCGGATGAGGGAAAAGATGTGCGCCGTGCCGTCTCCGTCGAGGCCGAGCGCCTCGATGGCATGGGACAGTATGCCCAGATGGGAGACCTGCAAAATCGCCTTTTGGGAGACGGCGTTCAGCGTTTTGCAGGCCAGTCCCACCACCTCCGAGCGGCAATAGCCGTCGATGGCGCCCATACATTCCAGCCCGGTCTGGGTGATCTCCTGAAAGGTACCCGTCCGGCGGGAGATGCGGAACACACTCTCATCGTAATAGAGGCGCTGCACCTCCTCCGGCGCGTCCCGCCCGCCCCGGACAATGGACAGGGTGACGTCGGGCTTGAGCGCCATCAGACGCCCGTCCGTGTCGGTAAAGGCGATCACGCCGTCGGACGAGAGAAACTCCCGATTCTGGGCGTAGAGATCATATTCTTCAAAGCGGCTCATCCGGTAGGGGAGATAGCCGCAGCTTTCGTACAGCTCCCGCAGCTCCAAAAGAAGCCGCTCGCCGGAGCGCAGCAATTCCTGCATGTTCGGTTCCTCCGATGCTTTTTCATGGCAGCATAGTAGCATAGTAGCACATTAGCAGCAAAAAGTAAAGAGGGAAAATAAAAAAATCCGCAGGCGTGCAGAAGCAGACCCGCGGAAGGGGAAAAGCAGAGGTTATGCCAGTTCTTTTTTAAGCCGGGCAAACCGGGGCAGACCGTTTTCCCAGCAATAGTCGGGCTCTCCCTGAATGAGGGGAAGGGCATAGTCCAGGAATGCCTGCTTCACGCCGGCGCCGTCTTCGGTGATCCACTCTTTGGGAAAGACGTTTTCCGCGTTGGCGGTAACGGTGAGCCCCACCAGCTCCACATAGGGATGATAGCCCTCGCCGGGGGCGCGGCGGATGGCGGCCATCTTGTCGGTTTCGCCGCGAACGGCGGCCTTGACGGCCTCCCGTCCCACCCACACGGCCTCCTCCACGTCGGTTTTGGAGGCCAGATGGGCGCCGCACCGCTGGAGCAGAGACAGCTCGATGGCGCGGGTCTTTACCCCCATGCGCTCCTTTACCAGACCGGAAAGATAGGCGCCTGCGCCGCCCATCTGCTTGTGACCGAAGGCGTCGGTGCCGCTTTGCTGGGCGGCGTATTCGTTGATAAACACGCCCGTCTCGTCGTGGATGCCCTCCGAGACGGCCACCAGACAGTTGTGCTTGCGCGCCCACACCCGCTGTACGTCGGCGAGGAAGCGCTCGGGATCAAAGGGCAGCTCGGGCAGATAGATCAGATCGGGACCCGAGCCCTGCACATTGGCCAGCGAGGCGGCGGCGGTGAGCCAGCCGGCGTTGCGCCCCATGCATTCCACGATGGTCACCGTGCCGGTGTCGTACACGGCTGCGTCGAGGGCGATCTCGGCGCAGGAGGTGGCGATATACTTTGCCGCCGAACCATAGCCCGGGCAGTGGTCGGTGCCGGCCAGATCGTTGTCGATGGTCTTGGGCACGCCCATCACCCGGCAGTCATAGCCCACCTTCTGCAGATACTTGGAGATCTTGTTGCAGGTGTCCATCGAATCGTTTCCGCCGTTGTAAAAGAAATACCGCACGTCGTATTTCTGAAAGACCTCCAGAATGCGCTTATAGTCGGTTTCGTCCTCGTCGGCGTTTTTCAGCTTGTACCGGCAGGAGCCCAGGGCAGAGGAGGGGGTGCTTTTCAGCAGCTCCAGCTCCCGGGGATCCTCCTTGGAAATATCGTACAGCTGCTCGTGCAGCACGCCCTTGATGCCGTGAGCCGCGCCCAGCACGCGGGTGATGCAGCCGCT
>CADBTM010000224.1 GCA_902797555.1 Oscillospiraceae bacterium | reverse complement strand
AGGCGCCCCGCGCCTTGGCCTCCCGCAGGGCGGCCATGGTGTCCAGCGTCTCGCCCGACTGGCTGATGACGATGACCAGCGTATTGCTGTCCACAATGGGGTCGGCATAGCGGAACTCCGATGCCAGACAGACCTCCACGCTGCGGCGGGTGAGATGCTCCAGCGTGTACTTGCCCAGCATGCCCACATGATAGGACGAGCCGCAGGCCACGATAAAGATCCGGGTAAAGGCGCGGATCTGATCCGGGGTCAGCTTCATGTCGTCCAGCGCCACTCTTCCGTCCCGCAGGCGGGGATTGACAGTGCGCCGCAGCGCCTCGGGCTGCTCGAAGATCTCCTTGAGCATGAAATGGGGATAGCCGCCCTTTTCCGCGGCGGACACCTCCCAGTCGATGTGATGCCGCTCTTTTTCGATGGGCATGTGCAGGGCGTCATAAACCTGCACCCCGTCCCGGGTGAGCACGGCAACCTCGCCGTCCTCCATATAGGAGACCTCCCGGGTGTAGCGCAGCAGCGCCGTCACATCAGAGGCGATGAAGTTTTCGCCCTCGCCATAGCCCAGCAGCAGGGGCGCGTCCTTGCGGGCGGCGATGAGCACGCCCGGGCAATCGGCGCACAGCATGCCCAGCGCATAGGCGCCCTCGATGCGGTGCAGCACATGACCCACCGACTGGAAAAAGTCATGGCACTGATTGTAATAGTATTCCAAAAGCTGCGCCACCACCTCGGTGTCGGTCTCCGACCGGAAGTGCACGCCCTTGTGGATGAGAAATTCCTTGATCTCCACATAGTTTTCGATGATGCCGTTGTGGATGACGGCAAACTTGCCCCCTTCGCTGAGGTGGGGATGGGAGTTGACGTCGCTGGGTGCCCCGTGGGTCGCCCAACGGGTGTGACCGATGCCGCAGGTGGCTTCCGAACCGCCCTGCTGCTGCAAAAGCGTATCCAGCTGACGGATGCGCCCCCGGGATTTGACCACCCGCAGGGAGGTCCCCTCCTGCAAAGCGACGCCCGCCGAGTCATAGCCGCGGTATTCCAGCTTGTACAGTCCCTGCAAAAGGACGGGAACAGCCTGTTGCTTTCCCACATATCCGACGATTCCGCACATATATATTTCTCCTAAATATCAGTAATAATAATAAAATGCTCCGCATAGGCCGTGCTTTGTCCCGCCGGTTGCCCGACGGCTTTGACGCGGCTTTTTCGTCCTGCGGAAGGGCGGGAGGCATCCGCCGAACCCTTCGATTTTCGCGCTTTCGCGCAACCTCCTCCTCGTCAGCCTGCTCGCCCGCAGGCTCCGGCGCTTGAAGCTGTTCCTCCTTTCCGTCGTGCTATCTATGGCTACGTCCCCGCGGGACGGATCATTCGCCCATATTGGCGATGGCTTCCCGCACCACCTGCGCGGCGCGCTCGGCCTGTGCCTTGACCTGTTCCATGTCACGGCCTTCCACCATAACGCGCACCTTTGGCTCGGTGCCCGAGGGGCGGATCACCACACGGCCTTCCCCGCCGAAAAAGTCGGCGATTTCCCGTCCGACCTCCTTTACCGCGGGCAGCCCGGCCACCTTGTGCTTGCGGCTGTTGTCCACCGCCACATTGATGGCCACCTGGGGGAAGCTCTCGATCAGTCCGTTGAGCTGGCTGGCCGTCTGGCCGGAGGATTTGAGGGCGCACAAAAACTGCACCGCCGTCAGCTGTCCGTCGCCGGTGGTGGCATAGTCGGACAGGATCACATGGCCGGACTGCTCGCCGCCGATGTTCCAGCCCTGCTCCCGCATTTTTTCCAGCACATAGCGGTCGCCCACCTGTGTGGACAGGATGGGAATCTGATTCTTTGCCAAAAAGCCGTGCAGACCCAGATTGGTGAGGATGGTGCCCACGGCGCCGCCCTTGAGCCGTCCGGACTTTTTCATCTCGGCGGCAAGGACGCCGATGATATGGTCGCCGTCGATGACCGCCCCGGTCTCGTCCACCATCAGGCAGCGGTCGGCGTCGCCGTCAAAGGCCGCGCCCGCCGCATAGCCTCCGCCCCGCATGATCTGGCGCAGATGGTCGATGTGGGTGGAACCGCAGCCGTCATTGATGTTGACGCCGTCGGGGTTCTGATGGAACACGGTGGCGTCGGCGCCCAGCGCCCGGAAGAGCTTTTCCGCCGTGGCCGAGGCTGCGCCGTTGGCGCAGTCCACCGCGATGCGCATGCCCGTCAGACGGAAGGGCGCGCTGGAGGCCACGTGGCGCACATAGACATCGATGGGGTCGCCCTGAAAGTCGACCACCGCGCCCAGGGCGTCGCCGCTTTTGTCCAGCACGGGAGGCTGATCGATGTAATGCTCCATCTGCTCCTCCTGCGCGTCGCTCAGCTTGTAGCCCGCGCCGCCGAAGATCTTGATGCCGTTGTCGTCATAGGGGTTGTGGCTGGCGGAGATGACGATGCCCGCGTCGGCGTCCAGACTGTCCCCCGTGAGATAGGCCACGGCGGGAGTGGGCAGCACGCCCAGACTGGTGACGTTGGCGCCCGCGGTGCACAGTCCCGCCGTCAGCGCCGCCTCCAGCATGCCCCCCGAGATGCGAGTGTCCCGTCCGATATACACCAAGGGCTTGCGGCTGAGCTCCTGCTCCAAAACGTGCGCCAGCGCAACGCCGGTGCGGAATGCAAGAGTGGGGGTCAGCTCCACATTGGCCTTGCCGCGAATGCCGTCTGTTCCAAAATATTTCATGTTCCGATCTCCTTTTTATATTTTTTCAAAAAGGGAAAGAATGGTTCGATTTACAGCTCCAGCTGTCCCTGATAGGGGATGCCCAGATGATCGTAGGCGCGGGGCGTGACGCAGCGGCCCCGCGGGGTGCGGTTGAGAAAGCCGATCTGCAGAAGATAGGGCTCGTACACATCCTCCAGCGTCACGCTCTCCTCGCCGATGGTGGCGGCCAGCGTTTCCAGTCCCACCGGTCCGCCCCGGAAGTTGACGATGATGCTTTCCAGCATCCGCCGGTCGGTGCGGTCCAGCCCCAGCCGGTCGATCTCCAGCGCGGACAGCGCCATATCGGCCATGGCCTGATCCACCTTGCCGCTGCCCTTGACCTGGGCAAAGTCCCGCACCCGCTTGAGGATGCGGTTTGCGATACGGGGCGTTCCCCGGGAGCGCCGGGCGATCTCCATCGCGCCGCTGGGCACGATGTCCACCCCAAGCAGACCTGCCGTGCGGGTGACAATGGCCCGCAGCTCCTCGGGCGTATACAGCTCCAGCCGCAGCTGAACGCCGAACCGATCCCGCAGGGGGGACGAAAGCTGTCCCGCCCGGGTGGTGGCGCCGATGAGGGTAAAGCGGGGCAGATCCAGCCGGATCGAACGGGCGGCCGGCCCCTTGCCGATGATGATATCCAGCGCGTAATCCTCCATCGCCGGATAGAGCACCTCCTCCACCGAACGGTTCAGCCGGTGGATCTCGTCGATAAACAGCACGTCGTTTTCATTGAGGTTGGTGAGCAGCGCGGCCAAATCGCCCGCCTTTTCGATGGCAGGGCCGGAGGTGATGCGGATATTGACCCCCATCTCGTTGGCGATGATGCCCGCCAGCGTGGTTTTGCCCAGGCCGGGAGGGCCGTAAAGCAGCACGTGATCCAGTGGCTCACCCCTCAGCTTTGCCGCCTGAATATAGACCCGCAGGTTGTCCTTGATCTTTTCCTGACCCGTATAGTCGGTGAGGAAATGGGGACGGAGGGAGGCCTCCTGCTCGTCATCGGGACGGATCTCTCGGGAGACGATGCGCTGTTCCTCCTCCTCCAAGGCTTTTCCAAACTCGATTGCCATGGCTTTCTCCCCTCTCAGAACAGCCGCTTGAGCGCGGCGCGGACGATCTCATCGGTGGCCATACTTCCGGTGTCTACCCCCTGCAGCGCGGCCATGGCCACGGCGCGGGGATAGCCCAGCACCGCCAGCGCGGCAAGGGCGTCCTCCACGTTGGAGCCGCCGCCTACGGCGCCCGCAGGCATGGCGACGCCACCGGAGGAGGCGCTTTCCAGCTGATCCCGGCTCATCTTGTCCTTCATTTCCAGCAGGATGCGCTGCGCCAGCTTTTTGCCTACGCCGGGGGCCGCGGTGAGGGATTTTTCATCGCCGGAGATGACGCACAGCGCCAGCTTTTCCGGCGTCACCGCGCCGAGAATGGCCAGCGCGGCCTTTGGCCCCACGCCGGAAACGGTGAGCAGCTGCTTGAAGCAGTCCAGCTCTTCCCGCCGGGCAAAGCCGTACAGCTCAAAGATATTTTCTGCCACACGCAGATAGGTGTAGAAGGTGGCCTTCTCCCCCACCCGCACCGATCGGGCGGAATTGTAGGAGGTGTTGAGGGCATAGCCCACGCCGCCGGCGTCGATGACCACCATGGAGGCT
>CADBTM010000223.1 GCA_902797555.1 Oscillospiraceae bacterium | reverse complement strand
GGCGGGTCTGGTGTCCGAAATGGACGCCGGCCTCCAGCAGCTGTTTCATGCTAATGACAGACATTGTTGTGTCCTCCTTTAAGTTTTTTCCTCCACCACGCTCATCGGCATCGGCACCCGAAGGAACTTCGCCTCCGCCTCTCGCAATGTGTGTCGTCCGTCGGAGTAGCATTCTCCGACAGCCTATTTATCGTATCACATCCCCTGCCGGATTGCAAGACTTTTTTTCGGGAAGTTTGGCTTTTTCCTCCATTTCTTCCCGGTTTGCAGGCGGACGGACAAAAATGAGATCCTCGCCCACCTGCTGTATCGCCTCCCACGGGATAAAAAGCTCCTCCTCCCGCCCCAGCAGGCCGAGGCTTTTCAGTCTGCCCGGGACGACGAGCGCCGTCACTCTGCCGCTTGTCACGTCGATCACCGCGTCCCGCACACAGCCCAGACGCATCCCGCGGCTCAGGTCGATCACGTCCCGCGCCGCCAGCTGGGAAAGCCGCTCTTCCTTCATGTCCATCCCTCCTCATGGGATTGTACCGTCGAAGGGAGAAAAATATGCGGCGTCAGGGCTGTCCGACGCCCCCGGAGATCACAGAATGACCTCCATCCCCATCTTCTGGGGGACAAGCCCCATCTTTTCGTAAAAGGCCAGCGCCCCGGGGTTGCAGCTCCACACGTTGAGGGTGACGTTATAGCAGCCGATGCTGCGGGCATAGGCCAGCACATGGCGGTAGAGCGCCCTTCCCACGCCCGTGCCCCGGTATGTCTCGTCCACGCAGATATCGTCGATATAGAGGGTGCGGATATCGGTCAGCAGCCGGTCGTTTTGCTTTTGCTGCACGATGCAAAAGGCGTGACCCGTCACCCGTCCTTCTTCCTCATAGACAAAGACCGGCGTGCCGGCATCCCGGAGGATCGCCCGCAGTTCTTCCCCGTCGTATTTGGTGGTCGGCCCGCGAAACAGGTCGGGACGGCCGTTGTGGTGCACCATGTTCACCTGCACCAGCAGCTCGAGGATGGCGGGGATATCCCCCTCCGCCGCAGGTCGGACAATGCCCATGCAATCGCCTTCTTTCCGAAATATGGCATATTCTACCACAGATCCCGGTTTCTGACAAGAAAAATCCGGCTCGGAGAGCCGGATTCTTTGATTCTTATTTTTTCAGTTTTTCCAGCGGCTTTTGCAGCAGGGCGCACAGCACCACGGCAAGGATCATATTGGCCAGCATATAGCTGCCGTTATAGACGATGGAATAGAGCGACGGATTGGAAAAGGTGGATCCGGCAAACTCGGTGGGCTCGAGAATCTTATAGATCGTCACGCCGCTGATATAGTGGATCACAAAGCGGCACACGCTGCCAACCACGGCCCCGATGGGCAGACCCCATTTCAGGTTGCGCACCAGTCCGCCCAGGCCGACCGCTCCGTATGCCACCACATAGTCCAGCAGAATCGACTGCCAGCCCCAGGCAAAGCCGCCCGCGAAGAAGCACTTGATGGTGCCGAAAATCAGCCCGGCGATCACGCCCCAGCCTGCGCCCCGGCGCCATGCGTAAACCAGCAGCGGCACCATCACGATGTCGATCGAGCCGCCGTCCGGCCAGATCTTGAACTTGAAAAAGCTGAGGGCATAGGCCAGCGCGATGCATACGGCGCCCTCCACCACGGTGAGAAGTTTTTCATGCTGTTTCATTTCTTTGTCCTCCTGTTTGTTTTTGAGAACAGCCCTGACGGAAACAGAAAACCGCGCGGCAAGCTGCCGCGCGGTTCAAGCTCTGTCTCTCGCTTCCTACGCCGGCATTATCCGGATCAGGTCAAAGGGTACGTCTCAGCCGGCTTCCGCCAGCGCCCCTGCTGTTCAGTTCGCTGCTATTATAAAGCGTCCTTGTCCGTTTGTCAACCCTGCTTTGGATCAGGCGTTTCTGGCCGCGAGGATCGTTTCCTTTTCCTCTTCGTCGATCGCGCCGCAGAGATACAGGCGCTCGATCTGCTCCTCGGTATACCAGCCCTTTTTTGCATAGTGCAGGATCTTTTCGTAATACTTGCTCACTGTTCATCCTCCCCGGTCAGCAGCCGATACAGCAGGGCAGCATTTTCCCGCTCTGCCTCCTCCAGCTTTTTCTTGGTCTCATCCTCTTTTGCCAGAACGACGCTGTGGCGATACAGGACGGTATAGCCCTCGTGCACGCCTTGGGTCTCGCCGTTCTCTCCCACGATCTCCAGCGGGCAGGCCGTCATGGCGGCCAGATCCTCCCGGGTGACCTCGCCCTCCACCGTCAGCTCCAGCGCGGAGACGTGCGTCCCCTCTGTCCAGACCGAGGTCTGCCGGGCGGTGCCCATCAGCTCTCTGGTACCGAATTTCAAACGATCCATCGTTATTTCTCCTTTCATTCCTTCCATATGCCGTTCACACGGCCGGAAATATGGGTGACCTCCCGCCACACGCCGTTCACCTTGCAGCTTGCCGTGCCCTCTCGCCATACGCCGCCGATCTTGCAGCCCACCGGCGGCGCGGCCACCAGTCGGTCGTTGGCGTCTATCATGGTCTCGTCGGGCATCACCATGCAGGGGCGCCCCAGTCCCGCGGTGTTTCCGTGGTATTGATACTCCGGCGTATAGGCCAGCCCTCCTCTGTAGCTGTCGGTTCGGATGGCCATAAAGGTCTTGTTGTCGCTGTCCGAACACGGCGTCCGGGTAAACCAATAGTCCGGATCGGTCTCGCTTTCGGCCATGGGTCTCCAGCGCTGATAGGTTTCGGCGGTCTTGTCCTGCCAATAGGCAAAGGGCGCTCCCTCCACCACCCAGCAGCTTTGTCCGTCTCTGGCGATTTCCGCCACCGAGGGCAGCCACACTTTGGCCTCCAGCCCGTCAGCGCCTCCGGCGACCTCGTTTCCCGTCGTTCCTCTGCGATAGGGGAGCTTTACCGTTTTCACCAGCTCGGTCAGCATGGGATCAAGAAAGCCCAGCACGCTGTCCGCATCTCCCTGCAGATCGCTGCAATGGGCAAAGGTACTGCCATAGTCGCATTTTTCCATCTGCCCGTCGGCGCTGCTCATGAACACCTCCCGTCCGGAATAGGTGGGGCAAGCCATCAGGATCGTTCCGCCCAAAAAGCTGTCGTCATACCCTGCGTCCGGCTTGCCCTTGTGCACCACCATCCACGGGATCGTATTCCACCGGCCTTCGGTTTCCGAATCTCCCTCTTCCCAAAACTTGGTGTATACCACGTCGCCAATGCTTTTTTCTCCCAACGTCATCGGCTCACCTCATGCATACTGGATCCACAGACTGCCGTTCTGTCCGCCGCTGGGGGTGTTTTGGGACAGCACCACGCTGCGCACCTGTGCCGCCGTATAGTTGGTGTTGGCACAAGCGGCCACCTGTCCCGCCAGCGTTCCCGCGCCGATGTCGCCCGCGCTGTGGCTGTGGGCGGCGTTGGCCTTGGCGGCAAAAAGGGCGCTGTGCGCTCCGCCGTCATTCTTGTGGGCGGTGAGGGCGGCGCTTTGCCCGTCGCAGGCCGCAGTGATGGCCTCGTCCATCGCCTCCAGCGTCGCATAGCCCTCCCGATCCACTGTCACGTTCACCTGATCTGCCGGGACGAGCTTTTCACTCAGATAAAAAGCAATGCTCAGGTCGGTGTCCGGCTCGATGGTCAGCCCCTCGTCCATGCGATAGATCTTATACAGCATTTCGATGCCCGTTCCCACCCGGGCATACACGCCGATCTCGGTAAGGGTATATTTGCTTCCGGCGTCCTCTGCCTGGAGCGCGGCCTCCAGCACCAGTCCGCTTGCCGACGCTCTCCGTCCCGTCAACGAAAGCTGCTGCTTCTGCTGCGTCAGTGTGACGGCGTGCAGTCCCCTGTTGCCGCTGCCTGCATAGATCCCGGTGATGTTCAGGCTTGCGCCCTGAGCGATGGCCTGCGCCGTCATCGCCGCCCCCTGAATGGTATAATAGCCTGTCAGTTTCATACGTTCTCCTCCTTTGCGGCGATCCGCATCCGGATCGCCTGGTGCATCAGTCTGCAGCTTCCCTCCAGACCGTTCATCGAGGCCTCCACCGCCAGCGTAAAGGCCAGATGCGCGGGGATGCGCTCCCGCAGCGCCTGAATCGCGGTGGACATGCTGGGCACGCGGATCTGATCGGTCCTTGCCCGCAGCGCCAGCGCATAGTCGGCAAAATCCTCCCGGATCTCGGCTTCGCCCTCCAGCATCCGTTCCAGATAGGTCTTCAGCCGTTGGGTCGTGCAGGTCTCCCTGCCCTCCAGCGCCAGCCGGATGAGCGTTTTGCGCATCTCCAAGGGCAGTCCCTCCCGGTTCAGGATACCGGTCTCATTCTCCCACAGGGCGGCGCCCCGGGCGTCACAATGCTCTACCGACAGCCGCTGGCAGGCCGCCCGCATCTCCCGCTCCAGCGCCTCCGCTTCAGGCTGTACCGCCTCCAGCAGCTCGTTTATCACATTGGTCTTTCCCACCGACGGAGGCAGCGTTTTTCGGATATCCGCCATATTACGCCTCCGTCACGGTCACCGACTGCAAAACGCCATAGCTTCCCTCCGGGAGCGTCACTCCGGCGCCGCTGCCGTTTACGGTGATCTGTCCGATGTCGGCCACCCCGTCGCAGCCCATGGCGATGCCGATCAGCCGATTTTTGGAGATCTGACGTCCGGCGTCTGTCAGCCGCACCTGCGCCAGATAATCGCCCAGCCGCCTCTCCAGCTGCCGACCGATCTCCTCTGTTCCGACGGTGCCCTCCCGCGTCACGGAAGCCTCTACCGTCAGCGGAACCGCTTCCGCCCGGATCACGCGCACGTCGGCGCCCACCGGGCGCTTCTCCTCCAAAAATGCCTCGATCCGGCTCTTCTGCCCCTCGTCCGCATCCTCCTGGGGGATAAAGTACACGTCCACCGTGCCTGCTCCTCTGGCCAGCGGAACGGCGCGCGCAGCGGCCGTTCCCTCCAGCGAGGTCGCCCACCGGACGTAATCCGCGCAGTTTCCGCTGGAGCCGCTCTCCCGGATAAAGTCCAGCGTCCTCTGCCGCAGGCTGTCGTCGCTCTCGCCGCTTTTGCGGACGATGCCGTAGTTGCCGCACACCCCGTCCAGCCATTCGCCTTCGGCAGTGGTGACAAAGCCCCTTTGGGTCACGGTGTCGGCCTCCTGCGACCAGATCCGCGCCAGCTCGGCCGCTGTCGCCTGTAAAAGGTCGCCCGCAAAGGTGCCCTCCATGGTGGAGATCCCCGGAGGCACAGCCCCTCTCAGCCGGGCGAGGATGCTGTCAAAATCATAGTTCATCCCAGACCTCACTTTCCGCCGCCACGTCGCCGTAAACGGTGCGCACCGTAAACGCCGCGATCAGGCGGCTTCCCTCTCTTGTAAAGGAAAACCGTTCCGCGCCCAGAATATACGGACAGGGCGCCAGCGCCTCCCGCACCATTCCGGCCACCCGGCTTTCCGCCTCGGGCAGCGCCTTTCCCGCCAGCTGCCCCAGTGTATTGCCATAGCTGTCGGTATGGGCGCTGTAAACAAAGCGGGCGTTGTCGGGCTGGAGCGCTCTCCACACCCACACCCGCACGGCTTCCCGCCCGGCAACGCGAACCACGTCACCGTTCTCGTCCATACGGATCCTCCCGCTGTCAAAATCCACCGCAGCCTCCCGCATCAGCGGCAGGCTCTCGGCCTTTCCTCTGGAAAACAACGCCATTTCACTCGCTCCCTTCTTCCGCCAGCAAGCACAAAAGATACACGCCGTTCCGGCTCACCCAGCAAAGGACGGCCTTGCCCTCGTCCTCCGCCGTCACGCTTACCCCCGACGTCCGGCCGCGGATCTCCGCAGTCCCTTTGCCCAGCGCCACGCGCACCGGCTCTGCCTGTACCAGCGTTCCCACGCGCAGGCTGTCCGGCCGCTCTTTTGTCATCAGCTCGGCCATCTGATAAAACGGATCCCGATTCATACGCTCACCAGCCCTATCGTCACGGTCGTCCGACCCTTTTCCCACGTCCTTTTCAGCCGTGCGATGATATAGTCTCCCCACACGCCCAGCTGGGGACGCTCCATACAGATCCTCTGTCCGCACCGGACGGAGGTCTCTCCGATCACGGTCACGACGGCCTCCCGGCGCACGCCGTCCTCTGTCCGCGCATTTCCCGCAGTGAGCGCAACCACCGTTCTGTCACCCGTCTCGGCCTCCTCTTCTCCCAAAAGGCGCAGATTCAGCCTTCCGTTTTCATAATCGGCAACTGCGGCCCCTCCGTACAGGCTTTTGATATACGAAAATGCGCTGCGCTCTCCGGCGCAGTACAGGCTGACTCGCCCTTCGCCTGCCGCCAGCTTTCCGGGTGTCAGCCCGCACTGGGCGCACATTCGCCCGACGATCTCCTCCGGTGTCCCGGAAAAGCTTCCCTCAGGGAAATATCTTGCCAGACGGATGGCCGGATCAAAGCATTCCACCGTCACCATCCTGCTGCCCGCGTCATACCGCACCTTGTCCGCCTCACCGGAAAAGAGGATCTTGTCCCCCTCCTTCACAACGATCCACTGACCGCATGCCGGGTTGATGCGGGGCAAGGCGCCGTTTTCAGGCGCACAGACAAAGCGAAACCGCCCCTCGGCTGCCGCACCGCCGCTGTTCTTTTCGGTGATTCCCTGCACGCACAGGCCGGTCACCTCCTGTTCCTCCAGCCAGATCCTCACAGCAAAATCTCCCTTCCCGCAGGCAGGTTGTGGGGATCGGAGATGTTGTTCTTTTCCGCCAGCTCCCGCCAGAGAGCTCCGTCCCCCAAAAACCGCCTCGCGATCTGCCACAGATCCTCTCCGCCGCAGGTGAGGTACGAGGCTTGCTTCTTCCGCTCGTCGGCACGGCGGTACAGGCCGGAGACCTGCGTTTCCGCCGGGTTGTCCCCGCTCAGGGTCACCGCCCGGTATTCCCGCAGCTCCAGCCCGATCCACGTATCCTCGTCCCCCTCCTTCAGCGTCTGCTTCAGGCTGAGGATGAGAAAGAGCTCATCGATCTCGGTGCCCGAGATGGTCAGGCGCACCGGCGCCCCCTCGTTCTGCCATTCCCGCAGCAGCGCGATCCCCTCTTTTGGGTCGCTTCCTCCGTAAAAAGGGGATTTCGCCGACGGGAGAAAGGTCTCCATCCGCACCTGCGTCAGTCCCCGTCCCCCCGATGCGTTCACGGTCTCCCCGTCCACGGTAACATAGCTGATGCTGTTCTGCGGGCGAAGAATGGTGATGTCCCTTGGGTTGACCGCCAGCCGCAGCTGCCGCCCGGTGCTGTCATCTCCCCTGCGGAGCACCATCGTTCTGGTGTTTTGTCTCATCTGTCTCACCGTCCATTCACAGGTTTTCCGCCGCGGCGCTCAGACGGTCGGCAAAATAGCGCGCCACCTTCCACAGTCCGCCTTCCGCTTCTCCCTGTGGGGAAGCGCCGCCCTCAAAGACATCCGTCCCGCCGCCTTCCGCGGATTCCGCATCCTCCGAAAGCCATCCGTCCTCCGGAGCGGCAAGGGCCTGCTCTCCGTTCTCCCCTGTCAGAGTCACCTGCGCCCTGTCCGCGCCGCTCTGCTTCAGGATGGCCGCTCCCGCAGCCGTCACGTCGGCATAGGGCAGCCGCAGAGTGATGTCAAAGGGGGTTGCCACCTTGCCCTGCTCCTGCATTTTCAGGCCTGCCTCCCTCAGTTCGTCACAGGCCAGATAGAGGGCGTACCGCAGTCCTCGGTCTCCTCCCATCCGGCGGCATTCCTCCACCTCACCGGCGTCCAGCGTGCGGCATTCTGCCTCCACGCCCAGACGCCCAAATCTCAGCGTGAACCGTCCGCCCCCGCCGCCCAGCGCCTCCATCCACTGCGCAAAGCTGCTCATACGGCGGTCTCCGCAGGGGCGATGGCGGAAAGCTGCTTCAGGTCACCGGGGCAAAACCGGAAGGGGATCACCTGCTCGTTCACCTTTCCCGTCAGATAATTCACCAGCGGGAGGCTGTCCAGCGCCACATTGTCCACGCTGTACCGCTCCTCCTCGCCCCAGGCGCTGTCGGGATCCTTCAGTGCCGTGGTGATGGTCACCCGCAGGTCTCTTCCCTCCGCAGCCTGCTCTGCCACGTCAAAAAACCGGCTGAACACCTGCCGCAGACGGAGCTGCCCCTCGCCCCGCCAGCCCACCAGCTTGGAATCCACGTCCATGCCGATCTGCACGTCCGAGCGCAGCAGCTTCACCGTCAGCTGAATGCCGCTCGCCTCGGCGATGCGCATGCCGTCCACCCATATTTCCGCAAAGCTGCCCGAAAGCACTCTGCTTGCCGAAATGCTTGCCATGGTCTCCCCTCCTTACATGGTGATCTGGAAGGTCAGGTCTTCCATGGCGTCGGCAAACCGCACGTTTGCCTGCAAAAAGACCTCGCTTCCCGTATTTGCCGAAAGGATGGCTGTCTCGCTCATCTCCTCCGTGTCGATGCCGTGCGCCTCCAGCCACCGTTTCTGTCCGTCATAGTCGATGGCGGCGCGGTTTTTCCGTCCGGTGTCCAGCACGCTGCCTGTCAGACCGGCAAAATAGCTGTTGATGGCGGCCACCAGCAGCAGCTTCGAGTCGTAATCGTTGAGCACCTTTCCCACGTATTCCGCCTCGAACACCGTGCGGATGTCCCATCGGATCAGATCCATGCCCTCCACCAGCTTGATCTTTTTCATCAGCCGGTCTGCGGCATCTTCTTCCGTGACCCGGCTGGTCACCGCTCTGCCCAGACGGACGCCTTCGGCGCCTCTGTCGAGGATCAGTCTTCCCCGGTCCACGTCGCCCTCCGGGTCGGCGCTGGGCGTATAGTCCTGCACCTCCGGCAGACTGTAATAGGTGGCGCTTTCCCGCAGGGAGAGCCCCGCCAGGATGCCTGCCGCCCGGGCGCAGTACTGCCCGGCAGTCACCGTCGTCTCCGCGCCGTCCAGCAGGATGCTCACCGTCCCGCAGACAAGATTGACCACTCCTGCACAGTCGGGGCTTTCCTCCGTGCTCACCACGCTGCGCACCGGGCTTCCCTCTTCTCTCGCCGTTCGGACAAAGGCACTCACCGTGTCAGGCTCCATCTGCGGGGCGCACAGCCAGCCCCCCTCAGCCTTGTGGAGCACGCTTTCCAGCGCGTTCTGCTCCTGTCCCCTGACGTAACGCTCCAGCCAAACCTTGTTGGGGTTTCCCAAAAAGCACAGCCGCAGCAACATGCGCTCCCCGCTGTTCAGGTCGGCGCTCTGTGCCTGTTCCCAGCGGGAGAAGCCTGCGCTCTCCCGCCGGGATCCCTCGACCATAAGCACCACCTGTCCCCGGGCAGAGCGCCGCAGGGCGGTTTCTCCCGCCGTTCTGAAATTGATGATGATCTGGGGCATCCCCATTGTCATTCCTCCTTTTTCGCTTCCACCCTCAGGCGCAGCTCGCCCATGGGAGGCGCCTCGTCCTCGCCTTCGCCGCCCTCCCGTCCGGGCGTATCGTAAAAGCTCAGGCTGAACCGCACCTGAGGCAGCTCCTTCCCGTTGAGGCAGCTTTCCACCTCATTGGGGCAAAACCGCCTGCCGCACAGGGTAAACCCGCCGATCACCGCGTCCTCCATCAGATCGAGCAGGCGCAGACCTTCCTCCCGCTCTCTCCTGCGCGAGCCGTAACAGGTCAGCGTCACAGTCACGCTGCGCTCCACCTGTCCCGCTCCCGTCCGGGTCTTCCCTGCCGCCTCGATGAGGCAGCAGGGATAGCTGGGTGTCTCCATTCTTCCCGCAAAGGCGGCGATCCGCGTGCGCGCCGTCAGATATTCCGCCAGTCCTCCGGCCAGCTCTGCCAGTCCGATCATGCCGTCGCCTCCACTTCCTTCACGTCCATGCTGGCCAGCGCATAGGAGGGATAGCTCAGGCTTGCGCTGCATCTGCCCCGAAGGATCTGTCCTTCCCGGCGAACGGCAGCGCTGTCCCCCGCCTGAAGCACCGTCCCCTTCGGGAGATAGAGCATCAGGTAAAAGTCGCTTTCCGCCATGCCGTCCTTTTCCTCGTTGCGGGGTCTGCTCCCGTGATAGTTGCGGGACAGGGCGCAGGGAAGGTCACGGTACACCCACCGATATCCGTCCCCTGTGGCCTCCATCCGGCTTATGTCTGCCCGGTCGGTCATGGTGCGTTTCAGAATCCCGGCCTCACCCATGGCGTCTCCCTCCTTCGGGCGACGCCAGCCGGACAAAGGGTGCCAGCAGTGTCTCCAGCTCCAGCGGCTCGGCGCCATAGGTGATGGCCGTATCCCCCCGCTTCACCGTGCTCACCGGTCTCAACCCTTCTCCCTCCAGCACTCTTGCCAGCAAAAGGGACAGCGGCCATTCCATGCTCTCGGGCACGTCCTCCCGGCGGCAGTGGTTGAGGGCAACCTGGGTCACCCCGTCCAAAAGGCGCTCGGCCTCCTCCGGTGTTTTTTCGGACTCTGTCAGCATCCGCGCCTCCTCCAGGATGCGTTCCCGCCCGCCGGGTGCAAAGCGGGCGTTCATCAGACGCCCTCCACCAGAGCGCCGATTGTGACCACCTTGTCCATGGGCACCAGCAGGTCATAGAAATATCTGGCCTGAATGGCGGTGCCGTCAAAAAGCTGGTTCTCATCGGGACCAAACTGCTTGAGGCTGTCGATGCGTGCGATGGCCATGGGGGCATCCCATGCGCACACCATGGCGTAAATGCGCTTGGAGCCGCTGGCCGGCACGATGCCGCCTGCGCCCTGATTGCCTCTGCCCGACTGGACGCTGATATCGGTGTGCATGCGGCTGGCAGGCACAAAGATACAGGGCAGGTCGTTGAGCATCATCACATGCTCATAGGTGACGCCGTTGATTTCCACCTTCTGCTCAAAGCTGATGGTGTTGTAATCATCGGCCGACGCCTGCAAAAAGGCGTTCTTCAGGTCGGACGCCACCATGGCCACAAAGCCGCCGGTCTGCTCGCTGTCGCTTTCCAGCTTCTGCACCAGACCGCACAGCTTTTCGATGATGCTGTCGGTGCCGGGGGCAAAGGGAACCAGATGGCTCTCCTCCCAGTCCTCATCCTCGGCCACCACCGAATACAGCTTGTGGATGCGGAAGGTGTCCTGCTCCTTGGCCAGCTGTGCCCGGGCAAAGGTGCGCACCACGTTTTCGGCGCTGGCGGCAAAGGCAGCCTCCTCGGGAGCCACGCGGTCGAGAGCAAACTTGACGCCGCGATCCATCTCCAGGGTGTAGGGCGTCCAGCGTGCGGTCACCGCGCCGTTGGGATAGGCGCTGCCGTCGGTCTTGCTGCTGTCATAGTTGCCCAGGCCGGTGGTGGACAGGGTGGCCACGTCCACGTCGCCGCCGCCGTTCCAGCGGATGCGGCTGTCGTCCGCCGTCATCCACTGGGTGCCCGACGCGCCGTTCAGCTCCTCGTCGATGTACTTCTGATAGGTCTTCTGATAATCTGTTGCCATTGGATTTTCCTCCTTCAAAAAGTGTTGCCCCCATGCTACCCTCCTTTTCCGGAAATTAAAAAAGAACTCTGCCCCTTGACAGAGT
>CADBTM010000222.1 GCA_902797555.1 Oscillospiraceae bacterium | reverse complement strand
TGCCGAAGGCAATGACGGATGAGGCAGGACGACACCTTATGGCTTGGTACAACCTCATCCGCCTCGCTGACGCTCGGCACCTTCCCCGGAGGGGAAGGTTAACGCAGGATGGGCGCTGCCACCTCCCTTTACACAAGGGAGGCGTTTACGGCGGCGTCCACCTCGTCCGTCACGCCCTCGTCAGAAAGGAAACATAAAAATTTCTCCCGCTTTCCCCTTTTGCTTGACAGAAAAAGAGGGGAAATCTATAATGGAATCAAGTATGCGAAAGACGGATTGAGGTGGACTATGCGGGATCAGAAGCGGGCAGGCGCCATGCTGGCCTATGTCCAGTGGATCGTCAACGTGTTGGTGGGCATTGTCTACACCCCCATCATGCTGCGCTATCTGGGACAAAGTGAATACGGCGTCTACTCGGTGGCCACCAGCGTCATCGCGTTCCTCACCATGCTCGATCTGGGCTTTGGCCAGACCATGGTGCGCTTCCACGTCAAGTACCGGGCGGAGGGCGACCCCGACAGGGCCGACCGCTGTTCGGGCATGTTTCTGGAGATGTATCTGGTGCTGGGCGCGTTTGCCTTTGCCATCGGCATGGGGCTGACCAAGGGCTTTTTGCCTGTGCTCTTCGGAAAAAAGTTTACGGCGGAGGAGCTGTCTCTTCTGGGGCGGGTGCTGTCCATTCTGGTGGTCAATCTGTCCCTGTCCTTCCCCCTCAGCGTCTTTACCTCGCTGATCACCGCCCACGAGCGGTTTGTCTTTGCCAAGGCGGCCAACATCCTCAATACCGTGTTCACTTACGGAGGCATTCTTCTGGTGCTGCGGAGCGGCTATCGCTCGGTGGCCATGGCCGCCGTCACCACGGCGGTGTCCATCGCCGTCAAGCTCATCCTCATGTGGTATTGCTTTGCCCGGATCCGGGTAAAGATCAAGCTGTGCCGTCCGGAAAAGGACATGCTCTCCCAGATCTTTTCCTTCTCCTTCTTTATCTTTTTGAACATCCTCATCGACCAGCTGTATGCCAGCACCGACAAGTTCATTCTCGGCGCGGTGTGCGGCACGGCAGCGGTGGCGGTCTATACGGTGGGCGTCCAGTTCAACGGCTATTTCCAGCAGCTCTCCACTGCCATCAGCGGAGTCTATCTGCCCCATGTCACCAAGCTGCACTCCGAGGGCGCCGACGGCAAGGCCTTCACCCCGCTCTTTCTCCGCATCGGGCGGGTGCAGTTTTTGCTGCTCGCCTTTGTGCTGGCGGGCTTTGCTGCCTTCGGTCATCCCTTCATCCAGCTTTTGGGCAGCGGCGAGCTCAGCCCCGCCGACGTGAATCAGGCCTACTGGATCGCCCTCATCATCATGGTGCCCGGAGTGGTGCCCCTGTCGCAGAATATCGGCATCTCCATCCTGCAGGCCATGAACAGGCATCGCTTTCGCTCGCTGGCCTATCTGGTGCTGGCGGTGCTCAATGTGCTTGTTTCCATCCCGCTGGCCATCCGCTGGGCGGGCGTAGGCGCCGCCATCGGCACCACGCTGGCCTGTTTTGCGGGGCAGTATGCCATGATGAACTGGTTCTATCACAAAAAAATCGGTCTGGACATCCCCGCCTACTGGCGCATGATCGGCGGGATCGTGGTGCGGATGCTCCCCCTCGTCCTGCCTGCCGTGCTCATCCGCCTGCTTCTTCCCGGAGAGGGATGGCTCTGGCTGGCGGCAAAATGCATTTTGTTTACCCTGCTCTATCTTCCCTACTGCTGGCTGGTGCTGCTGGACGGGGAGGAAAAGGACATGCTTCGCGGCCTGCTGGGTCGCCTGAGGAGGCGCGTATGAACAAAGAAATCCTCCGTTCCGCCATCACCGCCTTTTGGGGAAGCTTCCCCAAAAAGCGCCGGGTGCTGCTGGAAAGCAACCCCGATCTGGCGGACAACGTATACCCCGTTTTTGAGGCCATGCTCCGGGATCCCTTCTTTTCCGATGTGGAGCTGATGTGGCTGGTGAAGGATCCCGACCAGTGGCGGGAGCGCTTCCCTCAGAAAAACGTGTCCTTTGTCGCCTTTGATCCCAACGACAACCGCTCCCGCCTGGGCGCCGCCCGGCTGGCGCTGACCTCCCGGGTGGTGCTCACCTGCAACAAGACCATCTGGACGCCGGGCAAAAGCCAGCTCTGCCTCTTTCTCGGTCACGGCACGCCCATCAAGGCCTGCAAGGGCTTTTACACTCCCGGCCCCTTCTGCAACGCGTGGAGCTATCCCACAGAGAACGTCAAGGCGGTCATGGAGGAGCAGCTGGGGCTGTCCCCCGCAGGCGGGATGCTGTTGGGCTATCCCCGAAACGACTATCTCAACCGCCCCTGCGGCGCGCTGGACAAGCTGGTGGACCGCCGGGGACGCAAGGTGCTTTTCTGGCTGCCCACCTTCCGTCAGCACACCAAGGACTATGGCAGCAACTATGCCCTTTCGGGCTGCGGTCTGCCCTTGCTGGGCGAGGACGGCGCACTGGAAGCCCTCAACGCCGCGCTGGAGCGGGAGAACATCCTGCTGGTGCTCAAGCCCCATCCCGTGCAGGATATGAGCGCCATCCGCGCGGGCGATCTGTCCTCCTTCAAGCTGATTTATGACGACGATCTAAGGAAAAACGGCGTCCAGCTCTATCAGCTTCTGGCCGATGCCGACGCTTTGCTCACCGACTATTCCTCGGTATACTGCGACTTTTTGCTGACGGGCAAGCCCATCGGCCTGACTCTGGACGATCTGGAGCAATACGGCGCCTCCCGCGGGCTGGTGATGGACGACGTCACCGCCTATCTCAAGGGACGGTATCTGTATACCCTGGACGACCTCACCGCCTTTTTGGGCGAGTTGAGCCGGGGCGAAGATCCCGCCGCAGCCCAGCGGGCGCAGGCAAACGACTATTACAATCATTGGAAAGACGGCGCCTCCGCCCTGCGCGTGGCCTCCGTCATCCGCCGCTATCTGGAGAAAGGAGCTGTCTGATATGAGACGAGTCATCACCTACGGTACCTTTGATCTGCTTCACTATGGGCACATCAATCTGCTGCGCCGGGCAAAGGAGCAGGGGGACTATCTCATCGTGGCGCTGTCCACCGACGAGTTTAACTGGAACGAAAAGCGCAAAAAGAGCTATTTCCCCTATGAGGAGCGCAAGCGCATGCTGGAGGCCATCCGCTATGTGGATCTGGTGATCCCCGAGGAAAACTGGGATCAGAAGACCACCGACGTGGACAAATACCAGATCGACGTTTTTGTGATGGGCGACGACTGGAAGGGAAAGTTTGACTTTCTCAAATCCCAGTGCGAGGTGGTCTATCTCCCCCGCACTCCGGAGATCTCCACCACAAAGATCAAAACCGATCTGAAGGACAAATAAGCAAAGAAAAACGCCCTTTCGTGCGTTTTTTGATTATTTGCGGTATTCCTCTTTGGGAAGCACGGTGGAGAGCTCCACCAAAACGGGATCGATGCCTGCGCCGTAACGGCTGAAGTGGGTGTCCAGCTCCAGGCGCTCGTTTTCCGGGGGCTCCCAGTCGGCGCGCAAAAGGATGCAGGCCACCGTCCCTCCTTCGTTTCCGGTGATCATCAGGGCGCCCCGATGCCGCTTGGCATAGGCCTCCACCAGCGCGAGGCCAAAGCCCGCCCCTCCGTCCGATGCCTGTCGGGGGTCGGTCTGTTCAAACCGATGGCGCAGCCCCTTGTAGGCTGCGGGGTCAAAGCCCCTGCCGTTGTCGGTGACGGTGACGGTATACTGCCCGTCCTTCTGATCGAGCGCCAGCCGGATCGTCCCCTCGCTTTCCGGGCGGGCGGACACGGCGTTGGAGATCAGGTTGAGGATCATCCGGATCAGCTTTTCCCGATCCGCCCACAGCTCCAGTTTATCCTGCGGGATGGCGGTCTCCAGCCGGATCCCCATCCGGGCGAGCATGGGGGCAAGCTGTTCGGACAGCTCCCGGCACAGCCCTGCCAGATCCACCTTGGAATAGAGCATGACCACGGCGCCGTTTTCCGCGGCGGCGCAGTCCTCCATATTGCGGCTGAGGCGCATCAGCCGGAACAGCCCCCGCCGCAGCAGGGCGGCCCGCAGGCTCTGGTCTGCATCCAGCGTATCCTCCAGCGCCGCAAGGGTGGGCAGCATGACGGCCAGATCCTCGTTGATCTCCCGCGCAAGATAGCGGGAGGCGTTGAGGTTGAGAAAGGGGGAATCCTGTTTTTCCTGTACGGCAATGTCAATGCGCACCCCATCGGTCAGGCCAAAGGCCTCGGCGGAAAAGCTCCGGCCGTTGTATTCTCCGCGGAAGGGGAAGGAAACGCCCTTGCCCACGGCCTCGGTCATGGCGCGCACCAGGCCCTCGCTCAAATATTCCGTCAGATACCGCCCCGTGGGGTCGTGTCCCAGTCCGGCGCGCAGCCGGTCCCCCACCGCGGCGATTCTTCCGTCGGCGGTGCAGATCAGGCGCATATCTCCCTCCTGTGCCCCCGGAGAGGCGTGCAGGATCGTATCCTTTGTCATGTCGATTCTCCTTTTGCGGTGTACTTGGAAAAATCTTTTTTCTATCATAGCCGATTCCCGCGGCTTTTGCAACGCATTTCGGCAAAATATTATGCAAAACGGCAAAACTCCCCTGTTTTCGCGGGGTTGCATTTGGCACAAACTTTGGCTATAATGAAATCATCATAAAGTCTCGCACACATCAAACTAAAAATGAGATGGAGGAGATTCCCATGGCAATCAATGTTGGTATCAACGGTTTTGGCCGCATCGGCCGTCTGATCCTGCGGGAAGGCGTCAAGCGCGAGGGCATCAACTTTGTGGGCATCAACGGCCACAGAATGGATCCCGACTATATGGCGTACATGCTCAAGCACGACACCGTCCACGGCGCGCCCGATTTTGACGTTTCCTACGACGAGGACGAGCTGATCGTCAACGGCAAGCACATCATGGTCATCAAGGGTGACGACCCCGCCGAGAATCCTTGGAAAGAGCTGGGCGCAGAGTACATCATCGAATCCACCGGCAAGTTCAAGACCATCGCCGACGCCAGCGCCCACATCCAGGCCGGCGCCAAGAAGGTCATCATCACCGCCCCCAGCAGCGACGCCCCCATGTTTGTCATGGGCGTCAACCACAACACCTATACCCCCGATATGACCGTGGTGAGCAACGCTTCCTGCACCACCAACTGTCTCGCTCCCATCGCCAAGGTGCTCAACGATACCTTTGGCATTCAGGACGGTCTGATGACCACCATCCACTCCGCCACTGCCTCCCAGAAGGTCGTAGACGGCTCCTCCAATAAGGATTGGCGCGGCGGCCGCGCTGCCTTCGGCAATATCATTCCCTCTTCCACCGGCGCCGCCAAGGCCGTGGGCAAGGTCATCCCCTCCCTCAAGGGCAAGCTGACCGGTATGTCCTTCCGCGTGCCCCTGCTGGACGTCTCCTGCGTCGATCTGACCGTCAACCTGAAGAAGCCCGCCTCCTACGACGAGATCTGCGCCGCCATGAAGCGCGCTTCCGAAGAGGGCGACCTCAAGGGCATCCTCGGCTATACCGACGAGGACGTGGTTTCCAGCGACTTTATCTCCGAGCCCCGAGCCAGCGTATTTGACGCCAAGGCCGGCATCGCCCTTACCG
>CADBTM010000221.1 GCA_902797555.1 Oscillospiraceae bacterium | reverse complement strand
GTGTGATTCAGAACCATGAAAATGACGAAAAAGAAGGAATACACACACAAATGAGCCAAGCGGACCAGACGCGGGAACTGCATCCACACCTATTCCGGTGTACAGCTCCGGCAGAAATGTGCCGAGATCATGGACGCCCAGGGCTGTGAGGAGCCCACCGGTCAGGCCAAGATCACCCCGGCCTACAACCTGCCCTGCAAATACGTGCTCCACACGGTTGGCCCCATCGTGCAGGGGCGGCTGCGGCAAACCGACTGCGACCTGCTGGCCTCGTGCTATCGCGCCTGTCTGGAGCTGGCGGCGAAAAACGGCTGCCAAAGCATCGCCTTCTGCTGCATCTCCACCGGCGTGTTCGGCTTTCCCAAGCGGGAGGCCGCGGAGATCGCGGTGCAGACCGTAAAGGACTGGCGGGCGGAAAACCGCAGCGACATCCGGGTCATTTTCAATGTGTTCGGAAACGAGGATCTTGCGATCTATCAAGGCATTTTGGGGGAATAAACCCTCCCGGGCTCCGGCGGATGCCGGAGTCTTTTTTTATCCCAGCGCGCAGTCCAGCGCCATCATAACGGTAAAGCCCGCGGCAAAGGTGATGGCGCCCAGATTGGAATGCTCTCCCTGGGCCATCTCCGGAATGAGCTCCTCCACCACCACATAGAGCATGGCGCCTGCGGCAAAGCTGAGCAGATAGGGCATCACGGGCACCAGCAGGGAGGCAAAGGCAATGGTGAGAGCGGCTGCCCCCGGCAAAAACAATCCCTCCGTCAGCGCGTCGGCGCTGACACCTCCCTTTACACAAGGGAGGCTTTATGGGAGTGAAAAGCGGCGCTGCCGCCCTCCGTTTTCCTGTGGGAGAGCGTTTGCAGCGCCGCGATTTTCTGATAAAACGATCAGTTCAGCTTTGCGCGGAGGTCGCCGAGGGCTTCGGTCATGACCTCCTCAAAGGTGGGATGGGGCCGCATGGCCAGCAGCATATCGTCCACCGTGCGCTCGTTGGCGATGGCCTGCGCCATCTCGGAGATCATGTCGGTGGCGTGCTCGCACATGAGCTGGGCGCCCAGCAGCTTGCCGGTCTCGGCGTGGGCAACCAGCTTCATAAAGCCCCGGTCGCCCTCCACGATGACGGTGCGGGCGTTGGCGCCCATCAGACCCTTGCCGGTCTTGACGGGGATGCCCTGCTCCTTTGCCTCGGCGTCGGTGATGCCCACCACGGCGATCTCCGGGCGGCTGTAAATGCAGCTGGGCACCACGTTCATGTCGATGGCCTTCATCGTGCCGAACAGGTTTTCCACACAGGCGGTGCCCTGCGCCGACGCCACATGGGCCAGCTGGATGCGGGAGGACACGTCGCCGATGGCGTAAACGCCGGGGATGCTGGTCTGGTAATGCTCGTCCACGCGGATAGACTTGCCGTTCATCTCGGGCAGCATATCAGGGGCGAAGGCGCCCTCCAGATAGGGCTTGCGGCCGATGGCGCACAGCACCGCCTCGGCGGTGACGGCAAAGGGCTTGTCCTTCTGGACGTAATGCACGGTCAGGCCGTTTTCGTCCCGCTCCACCTTTTGCACCATGGCGCCGGTGGCGACAGAAGCGCCCCGCTTTTTCAGGATCATGGCCAGGTTCTGTCCCAGCTCCCGATCCATGGTGGGCAGCAGGCGATCCATGCCCTCCAGCACGGTGACGGTGCAGCCCAGATCGTTGTAGAAGGTGGCAAACTCCACGCCGATGACGCCGCCGCCGATGATGACGATGGAATCATACAGCTTATCAGTGCCCTCCAGCAGCTCGTCGGAGGTCATCACGCCCTCCAGATCCAGCCCGGGGATGGGGGGTCGGGCGGGAACCGAGCCGGTTGCCACCAGAATATACCGGGCGGTGCAGGTCTTTTCCCCGTCGGCCGTCTTTACGGTGACGGTGTTGGCCGCGGTGACCGTGCCCTTGCCACGGATCAGATCGATCTTGGCGGATTTGAACATGCCCTCGATGCCGGAGGACAGCTTTTCGGACACCGCCCGCTTGTGGGCAAAGATGGCGTTCATATCCACATGGATCTGCTCCGCCGTGACGCCGGCATGCTCGCCGGTGGCGATGTCGTGATAGATCTGGGAGGAATGGAGCAGGGTCTTGGTGGGGACGCAGCCCCGGTTGAGGCAGGTGCCGCCCACCTCGCGGTTTTCCACCACAGCCACCTTCGCGCCCAGCTTTGCCGCCCGCAGCGCGGCCACATAGCCGCCGGGGCCGGCGCCGATGACGATCAGTTGATAGTCGTACATACAATCAGATCTCCTGTTCTTTCAGAAGTTGGATCAGATCCTGCCTCACGTCGGCCTCCAGCGGGGAGGCGTTCAGCCGATCGGTCAGGTCTGACAGGGTAAAGCGGGCGCCCGTGAGCGCCTGCTGGGTAACGGGGGCAAGGCTCCAGTCCATGGCGTCGGAATATACCTTTGCCTCGGCAACGCGCCCGGATTCCACCCGCAGACAAAGCTGCGCCTCGCCCCACGGAAAGCGTTTCTCGCAGGACAGGGAAAGGGGCAGCTCCCGTCCGAAGCGCCAGTCCCAGCTTGCGTTGCGTGCCCGCAGCGCCTCCACGCGGGCTTCGTCCAGCTCGGCGGCGGTCAGCCGTGCTGCCCGGACGCCATAGCCCTGCTCCAGCGCCGCCGTCATGGCGTCTGCCAGCGCCTCGCAGGTGAGGGCGGGGGCATACTCCCGCAGGTTGACCACCCGGGCGCGGACGGAATCCACACCCTTTGCCTGCAGCTTGGCCTTGGAGGGGCTGAGATAGCGCCCCACCTTGTCCAGATCCACGTCCACCATCAGGGTGCCGTGATGATAGCACCTTCCCTCGTGGCGGAAAAAGGCGTTGCCCGAAAACTTTTTCCCCTCGGCCAGCAGGTCGTTGCGGCCGGAAAAGACGGCGGGAACGCCCATCTCCCGACAGGCGCTGGCCACCACACCCAGCTGGCGGGCAACGTCATAGTCCTCCTGCCGGACGAGAAAGGTAAAGTTGAGATTGCCCAGATCGTGATAGACCGCACCCCCGCCCGAAAGGCGTCTCGCCAGTCTGCCGCCCTCCTGCTCCAGCAGGGAAACGCGGCATTCCTTCCACGGATTCTGGTTGCGGCCGATGACCACGGTCTGCGCATTTTGCCATAAATACAGGATGATCTCGCCGGGAGAGACCCTGCTCAGCAGGGTCTCCTCCACAGCGAGATTATACCAAGGATCATTGCTCGTGCCGAAAAAGACGGCTGTTTTTTCGATCATGCCTTTTGCCAGCGCAGGATGGGATTGCGGGCGGCGCGCACCTCATCGGGACGCCCGATCTGGGCGTGATGGGGCGCGGCGTGCATATACGCGGGATCCTCGTGCGCCATCTGATAGAGCTTGCGGAAGACGTCGGCAGCCCAGTCCAGCGTTTCCTTGCCCTCGGTCTCGGTGGGCTCCAGCATAAGGGCCTCGTGGACGATGAGGGGGAAGTACATCGTTGGGGGATGCATACCGTAGTCGATGAGCGTCTTTGCCACGTCAAGGGCGGAGACGCCGGTCTCCTTCTTGAACTCGCTCAGGTCGAGAACAAACTCGTGCATGCAGATGCGGTCAAAGGCGGGGGTAAAGGTGCCCTTGATGCGGGCCATCAGATAGTTGGCGTTGAGCACGGCGTTGGTGGCCGCCTCGGGCACGCCCTCACGACCCAGCGTGAGCAGATAGGTCATGGCCTTGACCACCACAAGGAAGTTGCCGGCAAAGCCGCGCACCTGAATGCGTCCCTCGCCCTCCATGGTGGCCGAGCGGGGCATAAACTCCTTGAGGAAGGCCTTGCAGCCCACAGCGCCCGCGCCGGGACCGCCGCCGCCGTGAGGCGTGGCAAAGGTCTTGTGCAGGTTCATGTGGATGCAGTCAAAGCCCATATCGCCGGGACGGACGATGCCCATGACGGCATTGAGGTTGGCGCCGTCGTAATAGCACAGACCGCCGGCGTCGTGCACCAGACGGGTGATCTCCAGAATGTTTTTGTCAAAGATACCCACGGTGTTGGGGTTGGTGAGCATCAGTCCGGCGGTGTCTTCTCCCAGCGCGGCCTTGAGGGCCTCCAGATCGACGCAGCCGTCGGGAGCGGAGGCGATGTTGACCACGTCAAAGCCGCACATGGCGGCGGTGGCGGGGTTGGTGCCGTGGGCGGAATCGGGGACGATGATCTTGGTGCGCTTCAGGTCGCCCCGGGCGCGGTGATACTGCTTGATGAGCATGACGCCGGTAAACTCGCCGTGGGCGCCGGCGGCAGGCTGGAAGGTCATCTCGTCCATGCCGGAGATCTCGCACAGATAGGTCTTGGCGGTGTCCAGCACCTCACGGCAGCCCTGGGTGGCGTAGAGCGGCGCCAGGGGATGGATGCCGGTAAAGCCGGGCAGGGCGGCCATTTCCTCGTCGATGCGGGGATTGTACTTCATCGTGCACGAGCCCAGAGGATAAAAGCCGCAGTTGACGCCGTGGACGTTGTGGCACAGCTCGGTATAGTGGCGGGAAACGTCGGTCTCGCTCAGTTCGGGCAGCTCCAGCGCCTCCTGACGGGTCAGAGAAGCGGGCAGGGCATATTCCTCCACGTCGCAGGCGGGGAGAATAGACAGCTTGCGGCCGGGAACGCTCTTTTCAAAAATCAGCTTCATGCTTCCAGCACCTCCTTTACGATGGACACGGCGCGATCCAGCTCGGCGCGAGACACCTTTTCGGTGACGCACCACAGGACGCCGCCCTCCACGGGCAGGCCGCCCAGAATGCCCTTGTCCTCCAGGGTGCGGAGCACCTGCTGGGCCCGGGGCAGGACGGTGACGAACTCGTGGAAGAACTCGCCGTCATATTTCATGGAGACGCCGGGCAGGGCGCACAGCGCCTTTGCCAGATAATGCGCCTTTGCCATCGACTGCTTTGCCGCTTCCTTCATGCCGTCGGGACCCATGGTGGCCATATACAGTCCGGCGGTGAGGGCGCACAGCGCCTCGTTGGAGCAGATGTTGGAGCTGGCCTTTTCCCGGCGGATGTGCTGCTCACGGGCCTGCAGGGACAGGACGTAGGCCCGGTTGCCCGCGTCGTCGGTGGTTTCGCCCACGATGCGGCCGGGGAGCTTGCGCATATGCTTTTGGGTGGTGGCCATAATGCCCAGATAGGGGCCGCCGAAGGCGATGGGCATGCCCAGAGGCTGACCCTCGCCCACGGCCACGTCGGCTCCGCACTCTCTGGGGGTCTTGAGGACGGCCAGAGAAATGGGGTTGCAGCCCATGACGTACATGGCTCCGGCGGCGTGGACAAGCTCGCCGATCTGCTCGGCATCCTCCAGCAGGCCGAAGAAGTTGGGCTGCTGGATGTAGACGGAAGCAACGTCGGGGGTGAGCATTTCCTTCAGCGCGGCAAGGTCGGTCTTGCCGTCCTTTGCGGGCACCACGCGCAGCTCGTGGTTGGTGCCGTAGCAATAGGTGCGGACGGTATTGATCGTGTCGGGATGAGCGGCGGCGGAGATCAGGGTGACCGTGCGCTTGCGGTCGCGGCACATGGCGGCGGCCTCGGCGGCGGCGGTGGCGCCGTCGTAGACGGAGGC
>CADBTM010000220.1 GCA_902797555.1 Oscillospiraceae bacterium | reverse complement strand
TATTCCTCGCTGAACATGCTGTCGGATATGCCCATCGACGTGCTCAAGATGGATATGAAGTTTATCCGCAACATCGAGGAAAGCGAGACCGACCGCCGTCTGGTGTCCCTCATTCTGGACATCGCCCGCTATCTGGAGGTGTCGGTGGTGGCCGAGGGTGTGGAAACCGAAAAGCAGCTGGCCATCCTTTGCGCCGCAAAGTGCGATCTGGTGCAGGGCTATTACTTCTCCCGCCCGCTGCCCGCCTCGGAATTTGAAAAACTGATCGAACGCGAAATCCGTGAAGAAAGGATCTGACTGTATGACGCTTCAGGAACTGTATCAGGCCATCGGCGGCGACTATGACCAGGCGCTGCGGGTGCTCCATGTGGAAAAGCTGGTGGACAAACACATCCGCAAATTCCCGAAAAACGGTGTGGTAGAGGCGCTGCTGACCGCCGGGGAAGGGATGGATCCCACCCAGCTGTTTGAAACCGCCCATGCCCTCAAGGGCGTCAGCGCCAATCTGGGGCTGACCGGCCTTTCGGAGGCCGCCTCCAGAATCACCGAGGAGTTCCGCCCCGGCAACGCCCGCCGCCTCTCCGACGAGGAGATCGCCCAGTGCCTTTGCCGGGTGAAGGAGCTGTATGCAAAGGTCGCGGAGGGCATCCGGCAATACGAAGGGCAATGAGCACACTCTTTTCTCTCCTTAAGGAGGCGTATACACAATGAACACAGAATCGACCCGACAGGATGGGGGCAGACCCCTCCCCTACCTGTCCGCGTGGGGCGCATGGGCGCTGGCCTTCGGGTGCAGCGTGGGCTGGGGCGCATTTGTTATGCCCGGCACCACCTTCCTGCCGGTGGCGGGACCGGTGGGCACCGCCCTCGGTCTCGGCCTCGGGGCGGTCGTCATGCTGATCCTTGCCAAAAACTATCACTATCTCATCAACCTTTACCCCGACTGCGGCGGCACCTACACCTACACCAAAAAATGCTTTGGCTATGACCACGGCTTTTTGAACGCGTGGTTTTTGGTGCTGACCTATATCGCCATCATCTGGGCAAACGCCTCCGCTCTCCCCCTCATCGTGAGGACGCTGTTCGGAAGCCTGTTCCAGTTTGGATTTCACTATGAGATCGCCGGCTTCCACGTGTATATGGGCGAGATCCTGCTCGCCGTCGCCTCGCTGGTCGTCGCTGCGCTGATCTGCATGCGCCGGTCGCTGGCGCAGTGGGTGCAGATCCTCATGGCCGTGGTGCTTTTGGGCGGCATCGCCGTGTGCTTTGCCTCTGCGGCGGGACGGGCGGACGCCGCCGCCTTCCAGCCCGCCTTTTCTCCCGATCACAGCGCCTTCGGCGGGACGTTCACCATCTTTGCTCTGGCGCCGTGGGCGTTTGTGGGCTTTGAATCGATCTCCCACTCGGCGGGCGAAGCAAAATATCCCCTCAAGCGCACCTTCCGGGTGCTTCTCATCGCCCTGATTACGGCGGGCGCGGCCTATATCCTGCTGTCGCTGCTGGCGGTCACCGCCCGGCCGGAGGGGGTCTCCTCCTGGGTGGAATACACCTCGGCGCTGGGCGACTATTCCGGTCTGAAGTCTCAGCCCACCTTCTTCTCCGCCCATGCCGCGCTGGGCGATGTGGGCTCGATCCTGCTGGGGCTGGCGGCGCTGTGCGCCATCTTTACCGGTCTGATCGGCAACTACATCGCCCTCAGCCGTCTGGTCTGCACCATGGAGGAGGACGGCATACTGCCCGAATGGATCGGCAGGCGAAACGAGTACGGTGTCCCCCGCAACGCCATCCTCACCGTGCTGTGCGTTTCGGTCATCTTCCCCTTCCTGGGCAGAACGGCCATCAGCTGGATCGTGGACGTCACCACCGTGGGCGCCACCATCGCCTATGCCTTTGCCTCGGCGGCAGCCTTGAAAACGGCGCGGCAGCAAAAGGATCGCGTGATGATCGGCTTCGGCGCCGTGGGGCTGGCGGTCTCCCTGCTGTTTGCCATGGAGTTCCTCATTCCCAATCTGCTTTCGGTAACGACCCTTTCCGCCGAATCCTATCTCATCCTTGCCGCGTGGGGCATTCTGGGCTTTCTGGCCTTTCTCCGCTTGCTGCGCCGGGATAAGGAACGCCGCTTTGGCCGCTCCACCGTGGCGTGGATCGTTTTGCTGGCGCTGATCATCTATACCTCCAGCGTGTGGATGCGGCAGACCACCACCCAGAGCATCGAGCGGTCGGTGGCATCCATCCAGGGCTATTATGTGGGGCGTCTCCAGGAGGCCGGCGTAGACACCCTCACTGGCGCCACCCGACCCTCCTTTGCCTATCTGCACGACGTGCTGGACGATGTGGATCACGCGCTGGCCACCGCGACCTTCATTCAGGTCGCCCTCATCGTGGGCGCGCTGATCGTCCTGTTCACCATCTACTCCATCATCCAGAATCGGGAAAAGCAGATCGAGGTGGAAAAGGCCCTTGCGGAAGAGGCCAGCCGGGCAAAAACCAGCTTCCTCT
>CADBTM010000219.1 GCA_902797555.1 Oscillospiraceae bacterium | reverse complement strand
GGCATGACCGTGTAGGTGACGGCCAAATAGAAGGGCGTGTCTCTGCCCGCAAGCAGCATCACCGCCGTCCCCGCGGCAAAGACTGCCAAAACCGCGCAAAGAAGCTTCCGACGGACGCCTTCCCCGTGCGTCAGCCGGTCCGCGCCGGCATAGGCCAAAAAGCCCAGGATCACAAATATCTGCAGGGAATAGTAGACGTGCTCCCTCCGCACGGTGGAGAGATAGCCCTCGCCGGCACGGTTGCCCAGCGCCAGCACGGTGAGCTGCAAAAACATAAAGGCAGCGAACAGCCCGGTCAGCAACAGGTTCTTTTTTGCTTTGTCCGGCATGCCGCTCACCCCCTTATCCGTATTATAGCAAAGAGGGCCGGGAAGAGCAACCATAAAATGCCGGCAGCGGGAGCTTGCCAGCCGCCTTTTTTCTCTTTTACGTATTGACCCCGAGGGTGGTCGTTGCTATACTGTTAATATATGCTCCGGGCAAAGCCCGGAGAAAACAGTTGTAAAGAGATGATACCGATGACACTGAACGACCTCAATCTGGGCGAAAAGGGTCTTGTCACCGCCGTAGGCGGCGAAGGCGCCCTGCGCCAGCATTTTCTCGATATGGGAGTTATCCCCGGGGTGGAGATGGAGCTGGTCAAATACGCCCCCATGGGCGACCCCATCGAGTTCCGCCTCCATGGCTATGAGCTCACCCTCCGTGTGGCCGACGCACAGCAGATCTCTGTAGAGCCTGCCCCTGCGAACGCAGGCGATCCCGAAGGCGGCGACGTCCGGGAAGGCCGTCCCCGGGATGACCGTCACCCCGGTCTGGGCGAGGGCGGCATCTTTCATTCCAAGGAGGACGAGCACCCCCTCCCCGACGGAACGATCCTCTCCTTTGCTTTGGCAGGAAACCAGAATTGCGGCAAGACCACCCTGTTCAACCAGCTCACCGGCGCCAACCAGCACGTGGGCAACTTCCCCGGCGTGACGGTTGACCGGAAGAGCGGCGCCATCAAGGGCTATCCGGAGACCGACGTCACCGACCTGCCGGGCATCTACTCCATGTCGCCCTACAGCAGCGAGGAGCTGGTCTCCCGGCAATTCATTCTGGACGAAAAGCCCCGGGGCATCATCAACATCGTGGACGCCACCAACATCGAGCGCAACCTGTACCTCACCCTCCAGCTGCTGGAGCTGGACGTGCCTATGGTGGTGGCGCTCAACATGATGGACGAGATGTCGGGAAACGGCGGTCACGTCCGGGTGAACGAGATGGAGCGCCTGCTGGGCGTGCCGGTGGTGCCCATTTCAGCGGCAAAAAATGAGGGTGTGGACGAGCTGGTGCGCCACGCCATCCATGTGGCGAAATACCAGGAAAAGCCCACACGGCAGGACTTTTGCAGCGCTGAGGATCACGGCGGTGCAGTCCATCGTTCGCTGCACGCTGTGATGCATCTGATCGAGGATCATGCCGCAGCGGCAAACATCCCGGTGCGCTTTGCGGCGGCAAAGCTTTTGGAGGGGGACGCCACCGTTCGGAACGCCCTCAAGCTGGATCAGAACGAGCTGGAAATGCTGGAGCACATCGCCCAGCAGATGGAATCCGAGCGGGGCTTGGATCGCGCAGCCGCCATGGCGGAGATGCGCTTTGCCTTTATCGAGCGGGTGGTATCCCAAACGGTGGTCAAGCCCCGGGAGAGCCGGGAGCGGGAGCGCAGCCGCAAAATCGACCGGATCCTCACGGGAAAATACACCGCCATCCCCGCCTTTGTGGGGATTATGGCGCTGGTCTTCTGGCTGACCTTTGGCGTGATCGGCGCCTTTTTGCAGAATGTGCTGGCCTCCGGCATCGACGGTCTCACCGCTCTGGTGAGCGGCGCTATGGAGCGCTGGCAGGTTGCTCCGGTGCTGCGCTCGCTGGTGGTGGACGGCATCTTTACCGGCGTAGGCAGCGTGCTCAGCTTTTTGCCCATCATCGTCACGCTGTTTTTCTTCCTCTCGCTGCTGGAGGACACCGGCTATATGGCGCGCATCGCCTTTGTGATGGACAAGCTGCTGCGCAAGATCGGCCTGTCCGGACGCTCGATCGTGCCCATGCTCATCGGCTTTGGCTGTACGGTGCCTGCCGTCATGGCCAGCCGCACCCTCCCCTCCGAGCGTGACCGAAAGATGACCATCATGATGACCCCCTTTATGAGCTGTTCGGCAAAGCTGCCCATC
>CADBTM010000218.1 GCA_902797555.1 Oscillospiraceae bacterium | reverse complement strand
GCGTTACAAGGTGCGGGAAAGCCACGTGGGCGCCACCATTGTCTTTGTGGTGGACGCCAGCGGCTCCATGGGGGCGCAAAAGCGTATGAAGGCCGCCAAGGAGGCCATATTGTCCATGCTGCTGGACAGCTATCAGAAGAGGGATAAAATCGGTCTCGTCGCCTTTCGTAAGGACGGCGCGGAGACCTTGTTGGATATCACCTCCAGCGTCGACCTGGCCGAACGCAAGCTGCAGGCTCTGCCCACAGGCGGAAGAACTCCGCTGGCTGCAGGTCTGTTTCAGGCGTGGCAGCTGCTGCGCGCCCGCAGGCTGAAGGATCCCGAGATGCTCCCCATGGTGGTTCTTGTCACCGATGGGCGGGCGAACCGCCCTCTGCGCACCAATGACCCGGTGGACGATGCCTTGGAAGTCGCCGAGCGCATCCGTCAGGACGGGATCCACAGCGTGGTGATCGACACCGAAAAGGATTTTGTATCTCTGCATATTGCCGAAAAGATCGCCCAAGCCATGGATGCCGCCTACTATAAGGTGGACGAGCTCAAGGGAGACCAGCTTCGTTCCATTGTCAAAAAACGATCTGTGCTGGCCGATCTGGATCATCTGTAAGTCGTTTCAAGGAGAACCTATGCAAATCGTTATCATCGGTGATCTTCTCAATACCCCCGCCGTGCGCCACGCCGGGCAGGAGGCGAACATGACGCTCCGTTTCGTCTCCTCCCGGTCGGCCGCGGCATATCTTCCGGAAGACCGCTTTGACATCCTTCTGGCCGGATGTGACCACGGAGACAACGAGCCTCTGCGCAATCCCGCTCTTGTGGAAAAGAGCACGGTTTGCGTCCCCCTCAGCGGCGGTAATCTGGCCGCAGGACTGGGCAATGTCTCCCACGAAGATGCGGCTGATCTCAACGCCTATTTCGCCTATGGCGGGCCGGAAAATCTGAAGAACGCCTTTGCTATGCTGGAGCAGCTTTTGTCCGGCAAAAGGACACCTCTCAAAAAGCCGGTGGTCGTCCCGCTGGATGCGATCTTTGCGCCGGACGGCACGCTGTATCCGGACCCGGATGCATTCTTTAAGGCGCAGGAGAAGCGCTTTCCCGTCTATGTGGGCATGCTCACCTATCGCGGACGCTGGGCGGATCAGGACCTGACGGTAGAGCGTGCAATCATCGACAGTCTTGCCGCCCGGAATATCGGCGTCATACCCGCCTTTACCGACGGATCGCCCAACAAGGCGCTGGGCAATCTCACCTTTGAGCAGGCGGTAGAGCGTTTTTTCTGTAAGGACGGAAAGCCCGTCATCGACCTGTTTCTAAACTTTCAGTTTTTCGGAGCGAAAGCATCGGAAGGCGAGGACATGTTTACCCGTGCCGCAGCGTGCTTTGCCGGACTGGACATACCCGTTGTGCGTCCGGCAGGCTTGACGCGCAGCACCCTCTCCCAGTGGGAAAGCTCTCCACGCCCCTATGCCAACGACCTCCCCACCAATTTCATTGTCCCCGAATATCAGGGAATGATCGAACCCATCCACATCTCCTGTGCCGACGGGCAGCATGACCGCGTCCCGATTCCCGAGCGAGTGGAGCGGCTGACCGCCCGCATCGCCCGATGGATCGCCCTGCGGCGCAAGCCCAACCGGGAAAAGCGGGTCGCCGTCTTTCTCCATAACGCTCCCTGCTCGGGGGTGGAGGCAACGGTGGGAATGGCCACCGATCTGGACGCTTTTCAGAGCGCTGTGGATATCCTGCGCCGTCTGGCAGATGAGGGCTATTCTGTGGACGGGATTCCCTCCGACGGCACCGCGCTGAAAGCTATGATTATGGAGCGAAAGGCCTATTCCGACTTTCGCTGGACATCCGCCGAGGACATCGCCGCCAGCGGCGGTGCGATGTACCGAATGGATGTAAAGGAATATCTAAAATATTATCAAAGTCTTCCGCAGGACGCCCGAAGCAAGATGGAAGAAAGCTGGGGTGCCCCTCCCGGAGAGGCCATGACGGTAGACGGCAAGCTGCTGATCACCGGGATCCCCTTTGGAAATGTACTGGTGATGGTGCAGCCAAAGCGCGGCTGTTACGGTGCGAAATGCACTGGCGAGGTGTGCAAGATCCTGCAGGATCCCGCGTGTCCTCCCTCTCATCAATACCTTGCGACCTATTGGTATGTGCAGAACAACTTTCATGCCGACGCTGTGGTGCATCTGGGCACACACGGCTCGTTGGAGTATCTTCCGGGCAAGCAAAGCGGTCTAAGCGCGTCCTGCTTTCCCGACGCCGCCATCGGCGAGCTGATCCATCTCTATCCCTACAATGCCTCCGTTGTGGCGCAGGCACTGATCGCCCGGCGGCGCTCGTATGCCGTCACGCTGAGCTATCTGCCCGCTCCCGGGCAAGGGCTCACCGACAGTCAGCGCAAGCTGGCGCAGCGCATTGCTGCATACTTTGCTGCAAAAGAACAAAACAGCGGCCAGTTGGAGCTGATCCGCAAGGAGATCGACGCTCTGGCGGAGGATTCTCCCGCGGCAAAAAGCGTTTTCGCCAGAGAATCGGACTATGACACTGCCCTTGCCGAGCTGCGCGCCCTTTTGGCGAAGGCCGACGCAGCGCGCAAGGGAGAAGCGCATCGCGCATTCGGCGCCCAGCCCGATGCGGACTGGGTGCGGGATTATATCGCCGAGCTGTGGCAGAGTGATCCCGCTGTCCGCGGCATCTGGGAGGATATCTCCGATCCTCTGCAGCGCGCGGAAGCCGTCCGTCAGTTCATCGACGATGCGCTGAGGCAAAGCGGATCCGTGCCCGAAGCGCTGGCTCCTCTTGCGGAGGATGCACGAGCTGTTGCCCATGCGCTGAGGCAGTCTTCCGGGGAGATGGACGCCCTGGTCGCCGCACTCAACGGACGCTTTATCCCGCCCACCCGGGGCGGAGACGCATCCTTTGCCGGACGTGAGATCCTGCCCACAGGACGCAATCTCCACGGTGGCGCACAGGATCGGGTCCCCACCCCCTTTGCCTATGCCCGGGGCAGACAGGCGGCCGAAGCCCTTTTGGAGCGATATCGGGCTGACTCCGGCGCACTGCCGGAAAAGGTGGCGCTCAATATGACCTCGCTGGATGTAACCCGCACCTGCGGCGAGCAGCTGGGACAGTTTTTGTCTCTGATGGGGGTCACCCCCATCTGGGGCGCAAACGGCCGCGTGGAGGGTTTGGCCTGCATTCCGCTCAGCGAACTGGGGCGTCCCCGTGTGGACGTCACCGCCCACATTTCCTCGGTCATGCGGGACGCATGGCCGCAGGTGCTGGTGCTGATGGATCAGGCGGTACGTCTTGCCGCATCGCAGGACGAGCCGCCCGAGCAAAACTACGTCCGCGCCAACAGCCGCGCCATCTCCGCCCAGGGTGAGGACGGCACCGGGCGCATTTTCGGCGGTCAGCCGGGCACCTATACCTCCTCCGTCGGTCTTGCCCTCAAGGCCAGCGCATGGAAAACAGAGGAGGATCTGGCAAGATACTTTATCGATGCCTCTTCCTATCTTTACGGTGAAAACAAGCAGGGTGTCCGGGCACCGGGCGCTTTTGCGGCCAATATCAAGCAGGTGGATCTCACCTGTGACATCACCTCCTCCCGCCGCACTGACGGAGGCGCGAGCAGCTATTCCGCCCGGGTACAGGGCGGCTACCGCCTGGCGGCAAGGCTATTGGGCAGCAAAAAAGCACTGCGGCAATACATGGGCGAAAGCACGGCGACCAGCGCCATTTCGGTTGTTCCCATGTCGGATCACGTCACCCGCGCCGTTCGGGAAACCCTGCTCAACGACATCTGGCGCGAACAGGTGATGGAACGCGGCTATTCAGGAGGCGCCGAGCTCATGTGCCGGATGCAAAATCTCTTTGACACTCAATGCGTCTTGGATTCTCTTTCTGACGGTCTGCTGGATGCCGTCGCCAGACAGTATCTTTTGGACGAGTCCATGCAAAAATGGTTTGCGGAAAACAATCCCCACGCTCTGGAGGAATCCGGACGGCGGTTTTTGGAGCTGAACACCCGGGGAAAATGGAACGGCGACCCGGAAGTTCTTGCAGCATTGCGCCGGGAATACCTCAAAATGGAGGGCGATCTGGAGGACGGGGTATCCGGTCTGGGAGAGCTGCAGGGCGGCAGCGTAGACGTGGTCACCCACGAGGCTGTTTCCGACTGGGCCACCAGACTGAAGGAAGCCGATGCAGTGATTGAAAAATGGAAAACGTAAGATCGCTCATTTTGCGTGTCACCGAGGGGTGCAATCTGGCATGCCGCTATTGCTATGCTTCCTCCGACGGCTGCGGAAGCGCAATGCCGACGGAGACCGCATTGCGGGCGGTGGAACTGTGCTGTCCCGAGGACGGCGCGCTCAGGATCCAGTTCACCGGAGGCGAGCCCCTGCTCGTGCTGGATACAATAGAGGCTGTTTTTGCCTTTGGGCGCAAAACAGGGCGCAGACTGCGCCTTTCCGTCCAGACAAACGGAACGCTGCTGACAAGAGATGCGTGTGCCCGATTAAAAGCGATGAATTGTGCCGTTGGTGTTTCGCTGGACGGTGTCGGCGAGGCAAATGCCCTGCGCGTCTTTCCCGACGGAAGTCCCTCTTTTGAAAAAACAGCCGCCGGCATCCAGCACTGGGGCGATGTGGGCGGCAAGTGCAATCTGACGGTGGTGGTCACCTCACACAATGCCCTGCATCTCGGCACCCTGCCCGACCTTGCCCTGTGGCTGGGCAACGTGGGCGCAGTGGGGCTCGACCTGTTCCGCCCGCTGGGGCGTGGAACGGGACAAGACCTCTCCCCCGCTCCGGATGCTCTCGAAACAGGGCTTCGCGCGCTGATCCGCAAAACGCTCTCTTTGCAAAAAGCGGGCGTCCCCTTTCGGCTGAGAGAGCTGGAGCGTTTTCAGCACAGATGCCTTGACGGGTGCGGCGACCTCTATTGTTATGCCCAGACCGACGCCTCGCTGGCCGTTGACCCGCAAGGCGACTGCTGGCCGTGCTCGTCACTGGCGCATGCAGAGGGGATGTGCTTAGGAAATCTGCGGGATGGCCTGCCCACGATCCCCAGAAGCTCGCAGTCCCTGACCCCGCCAGAGCGCTGCCGCGCATGTCCCGCTTATCCCGCCTGCGGCGGGGGCTGCCCTGCCGCACGGGTCGGATATGGCGGAGAGCCATCCCCCGCTGTATGTCGGATGCAGCAAATCATTGCACAGGAAATGAAAGGAGCAGATCGGAAATGATCCGTTTTCTTTGTCTGATCGCAACCGAAGATCGGTTGTGGAATATGCGCCGGGTCTTTCAGCGGCTGGAGCGGGAGTATCCCGGGCTTGCAGAGGGCTGCTGCTGGTCGGTGTGGGATCTGTCGATCCACGAGGAGCAGATCGAGCAGATGCTGGAACAGGCAGAAAGCTGTGACTTTGCCATCGTCTATTTTCACGGAGGCGCGCAAAGCCTGAGGGGGTTTCCCCACGTCTGGCAGCGCATTTCCCGCCGGATGCCGGTTTATTTTGAATCCTCTCTCCCACAGGAGATCGCCGAGCTGCTGCCCCAATCCGGGCTGAATGAAGAACAGTATCAGCATTTGCGCGCCTACTTCCGCTATGGAGATGAGGAAAACTTTTTCGGCATGCTGCTGCATATTCTGCATGCACATTTTGCCGCAGATTGCCATGTTCCCGCGCCTGTTGCCCCGCAAGAGGAAGGCCTTTACATGCCCTGCGGCATCTTGGATCAAGCACAGTGTGAGGCGCAGAAAATGCTGGCCGCACAGGGGGATCGTCCCGTGGTCGGCCTGATCCTCCACCAAAGCCAGATCATCAATGGAAACACCCGGCATATCGACGCCGTGATCCGCCGTCTGGAGGCGCTGGGCGCCATTGTTCTTCCCCTGTTTACCCGCATGACCAACGACGAGGACGAGCGTCTGGGAATCCGGCATGCCATGGAGCGGTATTTCACGCTGGACGGGCGGCCGCTGCCCGATGCAATTCTTGTGATGACCGGATTTTGCCTCACCCATATGGGCTGGCCGGGGGACGGACAGCGGGAGATGCCCGAGAGCATTTTCTCCTTTTACGACGTGCCCGCCATCCAACTGATGACCACACGGTATTCCCCCGAGGAATATGAATCCCGCCCCCAGGGGCTGGACGCCATGTCGCTGACCTCAAACGTGTTCCAGCCCGAGCTGGACGGACAGATCATCTCTGTCCCCTCGGCTGCACAGGGCATACAGGAGGAGGACGGCGTGGAGCGCAAGGTCTTTGTTCCCCTGCCCGACCGGGTGGAGCGGGCATGCCGTCTGGCCGTCCGCTGGGCGCAGCTGCGGCGCCTTCCCGCATCGGAAAAGAAGGTGGCGCTGCTGTTCAACACCATGCCCGGCAACGACAGAATCGGCTGCGCCGAAGGGCTGGACACCTTCGAAAGCGTGCGGCTGATCGTAGAAGCCCTCAAGGCCGAGGGTGTGAAAACCGACTTTTCCTTTTCCTCCGGTCAGGAGCTGGCTGACGCGATCACCTCCGGTCTGACCAACGACCTGCGATGGATCAGCCAGGAAGCCGCGCTCTCCACCGCTGCCGCTGCCATCGATCCAGAAACGTGGAAGCCATGGTTTACCGGCGCTGCGGAAAAGGTGCGCGCCGCCCTGTCCCGCACATGGAAGGACGCCCCCGGCGAGGTGATGGCTGTGGGCGACAAGCTGCTTATCCCCGGGCTGCGCAGCGGAAATATTTTCATCGGACTCCAGCCCTCCCGCGCCTTTGGGGAACGTGCGGCCGAGCTCTACCACAGCACCGATTCCACCCCGCCTCACAGCTATCTCGCCTATTACCACTGGCTGGAAGAGTGCTTCGGTGCCCATGCTGTGTGCCATATCGGCACCCACGGTTCGCTGGAATGGCTCCCCGGCAAGGAGATCGGACTGAGCGAAAGCTGCTTCCCCGATGTCTGCATGCAGAGCATGCCCCATCTGTATCCCTACCACATCGGCATCGTGGGCGAGGGCATTCAGGCGAAGCGGCGCGCATGGGCGGTGATCCTCGATCATATGCCCCCTTCTCTGGACGAGGCCGAAAGCTATGAGGGTCTGGCCGTGCTGGATGACGCCCTCAAGGAATATAATCAGGCGAAGCAGGCAAGACCGGCGCAGCTGCCCGCACTGTCTCGCCGGATCTATGAACTGGCGCAAAAGGAGCATCTCACCGAAGATCTGCATCTCAGTGAAGAGATCTTTGCCAGCGATCCGGCAAAGGCCGTGACCGAGATCCATCTCTGGATGGGGGAGCTCAAGCATTCGATGGTCAAGGACGGTCTGCACATTTTCGGTCAGGTGCCCACGGGCAAGCTGTATGACAATCTGCTTCGGGCATTGGTGCGGGTGCGCAACGGAAACGTCCCGTCGCTCAATGACAGCATCCTGTCCGCCATGGGGTATGACCCGGACGAAATCAAGGCGCATCCTGCGGAGATGTTTGCGGGAAAAGCAGGCCTTGACCTGCTGGATGAGGCGGTGAGTACGGCTCGGCGGATGGTTGGTGCCCTGGGGCAGCGCGGCTATGACGTGTCCGATGTCGATCCCATTGCGGACGGAGAACACTTTCCCGCCTCCGACGCCGATGTGCGGCGGGTGCTGCGGTTTTTGTGCCAGGATGTGTGCGGCAAGCTGAATCACGTTACCGACGAGATGGACAATCTGCTGCATGGGCTGAGAGGCCGGTTCGTTCCTCCGGCACTGGGCGGCAACCCCACCCGCGGGAATGTTTCCATTCTGCCCACCGGGCGCAATTTCTATGCCAGCGATCCTTCCCAGCTTCCCTCCCGGGCAGCGTGGGAGATCGGAAAAAAGCTGGCAAATCAGATGCTGGATCAGTTTTCTCAACAGGAGGAGGGTTATCCCGAGAGCGTTGCCATGGTGGTCTGGGCCGGCAACACCATCAAAACCTGCGGCGAGGACTTTGCGGAATGCCTCTATCTGATGGGTGTTCGCCCGGTCTATCTGGGAGAGAGCAGCCATGTTTGTGGCGTGGAGCCCATTCCCCTTTCCGATCTGGGCAGGCCGAGGCTGGACGTGACGCTGCGCATCTCCGGCCTGTTCCGGGATATGTATCCCAATCTGATCCGGCTGATGGATCAGGCAGTGGCCTGTGTGGGTACGCTGGACGAGCCCACGGAAAGCAACTACATCAAAAAGCATCTGGAGGAAGACGTCCTCTCCCTCACGGAACAGGGCATTCCCAGGGAGCAGGCTCTGGATCAGGCCTATATTCGGGTGTACGGCTGCGCCCCGGGATGCTATGGAACAGCGGTGGCAAAGATCATCGACAGCAAACAATGGACGGATTTCCGCGATCTTGCCCAGGTGTTTGAAACGTGGAGCAGCTACGGCTATACCTCCCGTGAGCACGGAACGCAGCACACGGAGGCCTTTCGCAGAAGGATGTCTACCGTGTCTGTCACCATCAAGAATGAAAGCACGGCGGAATATGACATGCTGGACAGCGACGATTTCTATGCCTATCACGGCGGACTGGTGGCCTGCGTCAAGGCAAACTCGGGCAAAACGCCCCTTTCGGTCACCGGACACACCGACGATCCCGACCGCCCCGTCACCCGGGACATCGGAAAGGAGACCGCACGAATCGTCCGCTCCAAGCTGCTCAATCCCAAGTGGCTGGAAGGGCTGAAGCGCCACGGCTTTAAGGGGGCACAGGAAATCTCCGCCGGGTTGGACAGCCTGTTTGGCTGGGACGCCACGGCGGAGGTGGCGGAAGACTGGATGTATCAATCCATCGCCCAGCACTTTTTATTTGACGAGGAAACGCGAAAGTGGATGGAAAGCGTCAATCGCTGGTCTGTCCATGCGGCAGCCGAGCGCCTTTTGGAGGCCAACATGCGAGGCATGTGGAACACCGACGAAGCAACTCTGCAAAGGCTGCAAAACATCTATATGCAGGCGGAAGGAACCATTGAGGAGGCGACACTGTGATCGAAATTGACCATGTTACAAAAATCTATCCTCACGCAAAAAACAAGGCGCTGGACGGGGTGAGCCTTTCCATCCCATCGGGAGAGTTTTTCGGTCTGCTGGGGCCAAACGGTGCGGGAAAAACCACATTGATCAGCGTGATCTCCACCCTGCTCCTCCCCACAGAGGGGGAAGTGCGCATCGACGGGGAGACACTGACCCGCCGGCGGGGCGACCTGAAGCGCAAGCTGGCGCTCATCACCCAGCACAATTCCCTGCGGGGAGATATGACTCTGGACCAGATCATGGAGCTGCAAGGCAGGCTGTACGCCATGGAAAAGGGCGAGATCCGCAGCCGCTCGGAGGAGCTGCTTTCCTTCTGTGGTCTGCTGGAGCACCGAAAAAAGACAGTGCGCAAGCTATCGGGCGGCATGAAGCGCAAGCTGATGCTGTGCCGCGCGCTGCTCACCAAGCCGGAGATCCTCATTCTGGACGAGCCCACCATCGGTCTGGATCCCGCATCCCGCAGGCAGATGTGGGACCTTCTGCGGACGCTCAACCGACAAGGAATGACCATCCTGCTCACCACCCACTATATCGACGAAGCACAGTACCTGTGTCAGCGCATCGCCCTCATCGACAAGGGCAAGGTGGCGCGGCTGGAAACGCCGCAGGCGCTGATCTGTGAGCTGGGCGAGGTGGCCATCGACGAATATCGGGAGGAGCGGACGGAGAGCGCCTTTTTCCACAGCAAGGAAGAAGCGCTGGAGTATGCCTCTCATCTGCAGAACAAGTTTATGCTGCGCTCCACCACGCTGGAGGACGTATTTCTCAACGTGGTCGGCCGTGGATTGGAGGCGAGATAAATGGAAACCAAAATGTTTTTTCACGGAATCCTCACCGTCCTTTGGGAGAAATGGGTGGATTTCAAGTTTGAATGGAAAAAGATCACAGCATCCGCTCTCGTCAGCCCCATGCTGTATATGATCGCACTGGGCTGGGGTCTGGGCTCCACCAGCACGGTGACCGACCGGCCGTATATCGACTTTCTCGTGCCCGGCATTCTGGCGCTCACCACCATGAACACCAGCTTTTCCGCCGTGGCGCAGCCGCTCAACGTGCAGCGTCTCTTTGAACACAGCTTTGACCACATCATCATCTCCCCCACTCCCATGCCGGCCTATATCGTGGGACAGATGCTGGGCGGGGCGCTGCGCGGAATGTACAGCGGGATCCTCATCCTTCTGCTGTCCATCCCCTTCGGTGCGACCATGCATCTCAGCGTCAGCTTTTTCCTGGTCATGCTGCTCAATGGGCTCACCTTCGGCGCGCTGGGCGTCCTGGCGGCGATCCTTGCCACCACCCACGCGGACATCGCCCGGTTTTCCACCTTTGCCATTTTGCCCATGACCTTTTTGTGCAACACCTTTTTCCCGCTGGAACGGGTGCCGAGACTGATCCAGATCCTGATCTCCATCCTCCCGCTCACCCATGCCAGCGGCTCACTTCGCGCCATCGCCTATGGCGGAAACCCCAATCCGCTCAGTCTTTTGATCCTGCTGCTGTACGCCGTAGTGTTTATGATCGTGGCAAATGTGGTGATCATCCGGCGGAAAAACCTGTAAAAAACAGCTCCTCTGATGCGGTCAGAGGAGCATTTTTCATTGATTCTTCGTCTGTGATTTGTTACAATGACCCTTGAGGTGATGGTATGCCCAAGATCATTCTGGCGCCTGATTCCTTTAAAGGAACGCTGACTGCCCGTCAGGTATGCGATATTCTTTCCGACGCCGTCCTGCGGCGCTGGCATGAGGCGGAGGTCTGCGTCATTCCCATGGCCGACGGCGGCGAAGGAATGACCGACGCTTATCTGCGCATTTTTGGAGGAAAAGCGGTTTTCAAACGCGTGTGCGGTCCAAACGGCATCCCCACCGATGCAGAATATGCCATCCTCCCAGACGGAACGGCAGTTCTCGAGATGGCAGCAGCCGCAGGTCTCCCCTTGGCCTCTCAGCCCAGAGATATCCTCCATGCCACCACCTATGGTGTGGGCGAGATGCTGCTGGATGCGGCTGCGCATGGGGCAAAAAACATCCTGCTCGGTCTGGGCGGGAGCGCCACCAACGACGGCGGGATCGGCATGGCCTCAGCGCTGGGATTCACCTTTACAGACCGCATGGGGCAAAAGGTTTCCCCCTATGCAGAGCATCTCGGCGAGATCGCATGTATTCGTCCTCCCCTGTCCCTTCCGGAGCTTTCCCTCAAGGTGGCCTGCGACGTGAGCAGTCCCCTTACCGGCGATTTGGGTGCGAGCCGGGTCTTCGCCCCGCAAAAGGGTGCGGACGAGGAGATGGTGGAACGTCTGGAAAATGCCATGGTTTCCTATGCCGCAGTACTGCGCAGCTTTTCCGGATGGGATGTGGGAGCAGTTCCCGGCGCGGGCGCCGCTGGCGGTCTGGGCGCCGCAGCTGTGGCCTATCTGGGCGGACGGATCTATCCCGGCGCGGAGCTGCTCCTGGAGCAGGCGGGCTTTGATGATGCGCTGTCCGACGCCGATCTGGTCATCACCGGGGAGGGGAAAATGGACGGACAAAGCCTCTTGGGAAAGGTACCGTACACGGTTGCAAAGCACTGCAAGGCCGCAGGCGTTCCCTGTGTCGCCCTGTGCGGCGCGTTGGGAGAGGGCTGGGAGCGCATGAAGCCCCACGGTCTGACGACGGCCTTTGCCGCTTCTGACGGAACCAAGCCGCTGGATGAGCTGAAAAAAACTGCGGCGGATGATCTGAAAACCGCCGCAGATGATATGTTAAGTCAATTTCCTTTACAGAGCTGAATAATTCAGAACAAATCGCCGCATTTGCGGCGATTTGTTTTACGGTTTGATTTTGGACAGAATCGGCAGCAGCATCCCGCCGATGGCGTTGCCGACGATGACCACCAAAATGAATCCGAACGCCTGACCGGAGACGATCCCCGAGGCGGCAAAGTAAAACATATCGGCGATGGAGTGCTCAAATCCGCTGAGAATAAAGACGGGAATGCAGAAGAAAATACCCAACGGCGTCTTCTTGTCCCGGAAAAGGCTCACCGCCAGATACATCAGCACGCCGCAGAAGATGCCCCGGATGAGCGTGGCGGGCATTGCCTGCGTCAGCCGCTTGAGACAGGCTGCCTCGGCCGCCTCCCCCACTGCGGGCAGAGCATAGCGGATCAGATACCCGCACACCACCGTCCCGATCAGATTGCCCAACAGACCCAGCAGCAGCACGGAAAAGGCCTCGCTGTCATGCTTTTCCGGAAGAAATCCCACCTTGCCGGTGAACAGCGAATAGCCCCGATAGCAAATGCACAGCAGCGCCACAGAAAAGAGCACCGCGCCCACATAGCGGTTTTCACAGCTGAGAAATACCGTTCCGCCGATGGCGATACAGATGCCGGCCATGATCCCATCCATGATTTTTTTCAACATGTTCCATTCCCCCGTTTCTCTTTGTACTACTATACCATATCACAGTGAGAGAATCAATGCCACAATTCATAACATTTCCAGCCCGGAAATGTTTCTTTTTATCGCTGTTCATTTTGTGTGGAAGTGCTATACTGTAAGCGAGGTGAGAAAAGTATGATTTCTCGAAACATTTCCACTTTGCGCAAAAAAGCCGCTCTTTCTCAGGAGGCACTGGCCGAGCAGCTGGATGTTTCCCGCCAGACGGTGGCAAAATGGGAAAACGGCGAGACTGTCCCCGATGCGCTGCAATGCGACAAAATGGCGCAGATCTTTGACGTGACGGTGGACGATCTGATCCACGCAATGCCGGAGGATGTGCGCAATGCTCAAAAGGGCAAATATGTTTTCGGTACGGTGACCATTGGTGACAAGGGGCAGATCGTCATCCCGGTCAAGGCACGGAGGATCTTTCACCTGGAGCCCGGCGACGATCTGCTGGTGCTGGGCGACGAGGACAGAGGGATCGCACTGGTAAAATCGGATTTCTTTCTTGAAGTTGCAGCCCATCTGCAGGAGGGCAAGTAAATGGATGTTCTGTCGGTAGAAAAACTGGTCAAGCAATATCCCGCCTTCCGGCTGAATGAGGTCAGTTTTTCCCTTCCGGAGGGCCAGATCACGGGCTTTATCGGCCGCAACGGCGCGGGAAAAACCACCACGCTCCATTCCATTCTGGGGCTTCTCGCCCCCGATTCCGGTGAAATACGCTTTTGGGGAAAGCGCCTCTCGGACGATGGGTATAAGGCAAAGCAGCGGGTGGGGTTTGTCTCCTCGGGCATGAGCTATTATTCGAAAAGCCGCCTGCGCACCATCACCGGAGTGACGCGCGCCTTTTTCCCCGCATGGGATGATGCCCTATATCGGACATATCTGAATCTGTTTTCTCTGGACGAGAGCAAGACGCCGGAAGCGCTTTCCAACGGAATGAAGATCAAATACATGCTGGCACTGGCCCTCTCCCACAATGCGGATCTGCTCATTCTGGACGAACCCACCTCCGGACTGGATCCTGTTTCCAGGGAGGAGCTGTTGGAAATCTTTCTTGATCTGAAGGAGCGAGGCAAAACGATTCTGTTTTCCACCCATGTCACCTCCGATCTGGACAAAACGGCCGACCATATTCTGTACATTTCCGGCGGGAGCCTGCTGGCCGACCGTCCTGCGGAGGCCTTTCTGGAGGATTACCGGCTGATCCGCTTTTCTCCGCAGGATCTGGATGCCGAACAGCACCGCAGGATCCTCGGCGCGCGAAGGGATAAACACGGAAGCACCGGACTGATCCGCACGGAAGACGCGAAGTGCTTTGCGCAGCAAGCCGAAAAGCCCGATCTGGAACAGATCATGGTCCATCTGGAAAAGGGGGCGGAAGCATGAAAGCCTTGTTGAAAAAGGAACTGCGGCTTTGTCTGCATCCCACAGCGCCGATGATGATTCTGCTTTCCGCGCTGACGCTCATCCCAAATTATCCCTATGGGGTCGCATATTTCTATCTGACGCTCAGCGTGTTTTTCATCTGTCTCACCGGGCGGGAAAACCACGATATCGTGTTCAGTCTCACCCTCCCCATCGGCAAGCGGGATGTGGTGCGGGGCAGGTTTGCGCTGGTGATGCTGCTGGAGGTGTGTCAGCTTGTGTGCATGGTTGGCTTTATACTGCTGCACCGCGCGCTCTCTCCCCTGCCCAATGCGGCGGGAATGGATGCCAATCTGGCGCTGATCGCCGAGGGTTTTCTCTATTACAGCGTGTTTCATCTGATCTTTTTCCCCACCTATTACAAAAATGTGAGCAAGGTCGGTACAGCCTTTGTCCTCTCGTCGGCGGTGATCTTTCTGCTGGTGGTTGCGGATGTTGTCTCCACATATGCCATTCCTTTTTTCCGGGATGTGCTGGACACGCCGGACCCCGACCATATGGGCGCAAAGCTCGGGTTTCTGGCGGCGAGCTTTTGTGTATACCTAATCTCTGCATTTGTATCCTTGCGTCTCTCGCAAAAGCGATTTCAGCGGCTGGACATCCGATAAAACAAGAAAAGCCCTCCCGATTCGGGAGGGTTTTTTCTTTTTACGGGATCGCTTGGTTCTTGACAGTCCAAGCCGCGCTGGTATAATAAAGAAAAGATAGGATATTATGCGATTTTATGTGAAATCGAAATATTTTAAGGAGGAACTTATGGAAACTCGACCCTATGTTTCTTGGCAGCAGATGAATGACTTTATGATCGACGTCTTCAAGGCCTACGGCGTGCCCGAGGAGGACGCGAAGATCTGCGCCGACGTGCTGCTGGAAAGCGACCGCCGGGGCATCGAAAGCCACGGCTGCAACCGTTTTAAGCCCATTTACATCGACCGCATCGTAAACGGCACCCTTCTCCCCGTCACCAAGATCGACATCGTCAAGGAGACTCCCACCACCGTGGTGATGGACGCCAACAATGGCATGGGCATGGTCGCCAGCCACAAGATGATGGAAATGCTCATCGAAAAGGCCAAGACCTACGGTATGGCGGGAGGCGCCATCTACAATTCCACCCACTACGGCATTGCCGGTTATTGGACGACCATGGCGGAAAAGGCCGGTATGATCGGCATTTCGGGCACCAATGCCCGTCCGTCTGTCGCCCCCACCTTTGGTGTGGAGCCCATGATGGGCACCAATCCCCTCACCTTTACCATGCCCACCGACGAGGAGTTCCCCTTTAACTTTGACTGTGCTACCAGCACCGTGCAAAACGGCAAGATCGAGTTTTATGAGCGCAGCGGCAAGCCCACCCCCGCAGGCCTGGTGATCACCAAGGACGGCGGCACCATGACCGACTCGGGCACGATCCTCAAGGAAATGCGCAAGGGCAACTGTGCCCTGCTGCCTCTGGGCGGTCTGGGAGAAGAAACTGGCGGATATAAGGGCTATGGCTTTACCACCATCGTGGAGATCCTTTCCGCCGCGCTGACGGGCGGTCCCTATATGAAGGAGCTTTCGGGCAAGAATCCCGATGGCAGCAACCGGATGTATCGGTTGGGACATTTCTTCTTCGTCATCAATCCCGAGTTTTTCATGGGTCTGGACACCTTCAAATCTACCGCAGGCGGCATCCTGCGCGGCCTGCGCAACAGCGAAAAAGCGCCGGGTGCCGAGCGCATCTACACCGCCGGAGAGAAAGAGCATCTGGCATGGCTGGAGCGCAAGGACAAGGGCGTACCCGTGGGCGAAAGCATCCAGAAGGAGCTGGTGGAGCTGCGGGACAAGCTGAAACTTCCCTATATCTTCCCCTTTGAGCAGAAATAACAAAGGAGGCATATTGCGGTGAAGAAATACGTCGTCGCCCTCGATCAGGGCACTACCAGCAGCCGCTGCATCCTTTTTGACGGAGAACAGCGCATGGTGGGCATGGCGCAAAAGGAGTTTACTCAGTTTTATCCCAAGCCCGGCTGGGTGGAGCATGACCCAATGGAGATCTATTCCAGCCAATACGGCGTGCTCAATGAGGTGCTGGCGCACACAGGCGTCTCGGCAGAGGAGATTGCCGGCATCGGCATCACCAACCAGCGTGAGACCTCCATCCTGTGGGACAAGGAGACCGGACGTCCCATTTATAACGCCATCGTATGGCAATGCCGCCGGACGGCCGATCTGTGCGAGGCGCTGAAAAAGGACGCCGACTTTGTCCGCTATGTGCAGGAGCACACCGGTTTGCTGGTGGACGCCTATTTTTCGGCGACCAAAATCAAATGGGTGCTGGACAACGTCCCCGGCGCCCGGGAAAAGGCGGAAAAGGGCGAGATCCTGTTCGGAACGGTGGACACTTGGCTGATCTGGAAGCTGACCGGCGGAAAGGTCCACGTCACCGACTATACCAACGCCAGCCGCACCATGCTCTATGACATCGGCCGTCTGTGCTGGGACGAGAGCATCTGCAAGCGCCTGGACATTCCCATGGCAATTTTGCCTCAGGTGCGCTCCTGCTCGGAGGTGTACGGGACGGTCAACATTCAGGGCGTGGAGGTGCCCAT
>CADBTM010000217.1 GCA_902797555.1 Oscillospiraceae bacterium | reverse complement strand
GCAGAAGGCGTTGGTGTCGCTGCGGCGGACGTAGGCGCGGACCGAGGAGAAGAACATATCGTCCGAGGTGGCAAAGCCGTCTTCGATCTGCTGGGAAGCCGTGTTCACCAGATTTTCCAGATTGGCGTGCAGGCGCTGGGAGGCGTCTCCGTTATAGACGGAAAGGGATTCGTTCAGCATCGGCCAGTAGACATTGTTGCCTGCGCCGAACTCGGTGTACTCACCCAACACGGTGGCGCCGTTTTTGCCGTCATAGAGCTCGTCCCACAGACTGTTCATCGTCATGGGGGTGAGGATGGTTTGCGCGTCGGGATCAAAGGGGAGCACATAGTATTCCCCTTCCCAGCAGTCCAGCGCCATCCATTCGTCCCACAGGACGATCCTGCCGCCCTGAATATCGGTGGGCAGCTCGACCACGTCCACGGGGCCGTCGTCGGTGATCCGCGCCACCCGGTCATAGCACAGCAGGAAATCCTGGCCGCTTACCGTGCGGCCCTCGTCCCAATAGGGCTCGTACAGGCCGATCCAGGTGTGGGATGCGGGCACCGCTTCTCCGGTGCGCACGTCCCAATAGTAGGTGCGGAAATCGCCCGAGCCGGTGACGGCGGTCTGGGTGATGAGATAGCCGCGCAGGGACATGCCGTAATAGCTCTCGTCCATCTCCATAGCAACGGTGAAGGCTTCGCTTTCGCCCTCGCTGTCCAGATGGTAAAGAACGCCGTAGTCCCTATCCTCGTCATAGCTGTCGTACCAGATGGCACCGACTTCGCCGGAGACGCTCCACACGTCGTTCCGCTGGACGATGCACTCGTCCTCGGGGGAGAAGATCTGCAGGCCTCTGGGGCCGTAATCAAAGGTAAACTCCTGGATCCACACATATCCGCCCGCGCATCCGGCGGTGGAGAAGGGGAACTCCTGATTGACCGCGCCCGAGATGCGGCCGATGGCGAGGATGGACTGGCCGTCGGAGACATCATAGGAATCGCTGTCCTGGAAGGGGATCTCCACCCAGATATTGCCCTGGGTGGCGCCAACCACGTTGGCATCGTAGGGGAGATCGAGGGCGTTGCGTTCCGTGATGGGGGTCACTTCGCCGCTTTCCATATCCAGCTCCCACAAAACGCCGGAGGTGGTGATGTAATAGAGCAGATACCCGTCGGTGCAGATCGAAGTATCCTGATGGAGATAATCGGAAGTGAGCAGCAGGGGCTCGCCGTTTTCCAGACGGTAAATGCCGTCGGAAAAGGCCGTGTACGCCTCATTTTCAAAGGCGACCGTGGTGCCGCTGTAATACGCTCCGCGCTCGGGACGGGGCAGCATGCCCGGACGGATCTCCTCCTGCACCGTCGGCTGAGCGGGTGCGGGCGCCGGCTCCGCGGGCTGCGTGGGCTGCGGGGTAACGGGGGTGGTGGGCGCAGAGCCGGTCTGGGTGTGGGCGGGATCGGCCGCGGGGACGGTGGGCTCCGCCTTGCCGCAGGCCGCGGCAGTAAAAAGCATCACCCCTGCCAACAGAAGAGACAAAACGCGGGAAAGATGTTTCATAAAGACAGCTCCTTCCTTTTGTGAGAGATGGGAACCATTGGATTCATCATACCGTATTTTCCGTCAAATTACAAGAGAATCGATACAGTCTCCGGGCGTCTCGGCTCAATATCTGCGCAGCAGCGCAAACAGCTCGCTGCGTTCCATGCGATGCTCCTGCATCAGCTGCCCCAGCCAGATGGAAAAGGCGTCCCGCATGATGGGGTGGGAAATCGAGAAGGTGATCGACGGTGTGGAAAGACGGCTCACAGACACCGACTGATCCCCCAGCAGCACCCGCGTCTCGGAAAAATGGGGCTCATCCAGTGGATAAAAGCGGTAGTTGGTGTGCTCCATAAGCAGGCTGCGGATGGCCTCGGTGTGCATGGCGTAGGTTTCGGAGTCATAAGGGACGGAAATGCCCCGCAGGTCGGCGAAAACGCTGCCCGCCGCCACAGCCTCCGGCGAGGCGAGAGGCGCGCATTCAAAGAGATAGCCCTCCCGCATGGCCTGATCCAGACGGCTATGTTCCTGCTTCCAGGCGGCATAGGCGGCATTCTTGGCGGATTTGGGAGCGTCGCTGCGCTCCAGAAGGGCGTTCAGCGCCTCCTCCGGCATGGTAGCCAGCGAAATCGACGGCTCCAGCGACGAGATCCGGCAGGTGCCGGAGGGGAGATAATCTCCGCCGCGATAGACCTTGAGCAGGGATTTGGAAAGATGCAGCAGCCCGTCATACTGCGTCTCGAGGGCGCGGAGGGCGCTGATGTCGGTGAGATAGTAATAGACGCCCACAGACTCCTTGCCGATGACGTTGCAGGCGGTGATGCACCCGGTTTTCGGGCTGAGGAACAGGGTGTGGGCAAACCGGGGATCGGACAGCTTGCGGCAATAGAAGGATTCGATATTTCCCGACAGATACAGGGGCAGCCAGCCGTTGATTGCGGCCAAAAGCTCCTGCATGTTGCGATCCAGATTGTGAATGATGCGGATGCGGGTGCCGCTCTGGACACAGGCGATCATGGCCTGCGCCCACTGCTGCTGAAACACGGGATCGTCGGTGAGCCAGTTCATATTCTGGTCGGAATAGAGCAGCAGATGGTCGGCCTTGCGGGTGGCAGCCTCCCACAAAAACCGCAGCACCGCCTGACGCAGACCGTTGTCGCCGTAATAGAGGGGGGAAACGGTGTAGGGAGGGATGTCGGACGGAATGGGACGCTTGACGGCGGGAATGCGCAGCGCGTCGATCGATCCCGCAAGCCGTTGGGCAAGGGGGCCGTTTCCGCTGGCGGAAAAGTCGCACAACCAGCTGTTGAGCGCCTGCCTGCCCGATTCCGGATCGGCCAGAATGGCGGGCGAAACACCCAGCAGCTGGGCAAAGGCCTCGATCTTTCCCAGCTGAACCGCCCGGGCATACAGCTTGTCGGAGATCGCGTGCATCAGTGTGGAATCCGGCCTGGGCGCACGGTGCCCCCGGCGAAAACGGGACAGGTGAGAGGCATCGATGCTCAGCTCCCGGGAAAAGCGGATATTGCTCAGGTCTGTCAGCTCCATGGCGGCCGAAAGGCGTTCGCCAAAGATATGGTAAGGCGTGCCCATGGGCATCTGCTCGTTTTCCACCGTCAGAGGCTTTGACCCGTCAAACAGCCAACGGCGCACGGTGTCCTCCAGCGCCTGGGGCTTTTCGGGGTCGGCACCCACCAGATTGCACAGGGCATCCACACAACCCCGCTCCTCGGCCAGCGTGCACACCGCACGGCAAAATTGCCTTGTGGTCACACCCTTGGGGCTGGGCACACGGGCGCCCGAGCGCAGTCGGCTCACGTTGGAGCGGTCGCAGCCCATCCGGTCGGAAAAGTCCGCGTTTTTGGCGTGAAGCAGGTTCATAATGATATT
>CADBTM010000216.1 GCA_902797555.1 Oscillospiraceae bacterium | reverse complement strand
TAAAAATTTTCATAACAGCATTCCTCTATATTCCGGCAACACATCTCTGGAAAGCAAACTCTGATGACAAACGCATGACACCACAACTTTTTCAGGAGCGCCCATACAGCCGCTCCCGCATTTTCTCCAGCTCATCGAGCTGGCCCATGTCCAGCCAGTCCTCTTCCCGCACCGTGTAGGCGCTCACGCGGCGGCCTTTCTGCCGCCCGCGCTCAATGATGTCCGGGAAGCCGATGACCTCGTTCTCTCCGATGTCATCGAGAACCTCCGGCTCCACAAGGTACATGCCCGTGTTCGTGAGAAACTGGAACGCCGGCTTCTCCCGCATGGCGGTAATGACACCATTCTCCCCCGTTTCCACAACGCCGTAGGGAATGGTAACGTGCTTTTCCGCACAGACCATCGTGACGGCGCTGCCCGTTTCCCGGTGGAAACGCAGCAGCTTTTCATAATCCGCCAGAATCAGCACATCGCAGTTCGTCAGAAAGAAGGTCCGCCGTACGTGCCCCTTCAGCAGCGACAACCCGCCGCCGGTTCCCAGGGGCTTGTCCTCATCGTACCAAAACGTATCGTACTGCTCTTCGTTTTCGCTGAAATATGCCTTGATGAGCTGCTTTTTATAATTGACGATGCTGTGAAACTCCGTGCAGCCATAGCGGCGGAACTGCCGCATGATATGCTCCATGATGGGCAGGTCGCCTACCGGAATGAGGGGCTTGGGCAGAATTTTGGTATACGGCTCGAGGCGCGTACCCTTACCGCCCGCCATGATGACCACGGGAAGCCCCAGCGCCGGATAGGTCTCCGGACTGTGGGTATCCGCCAGCACGATGTCCAGGACACCGCCGGCGCCGTCCAATACCGGGACGGCAACGCAGCCCCGTTCGGCGAGGAGGCGAAGCGCCTCCTCCCTGCTGCGGGCCGTGATGGGCCGGTGGTTGCCCGCGGCGGAGACCGCGTCCTCCAGTGAGCCACCGGAGAGCAGATAACGGCGCACATCGCCGTCCGTCAGGGCAGCGGTGAGGCGGTGCAAGCCGTCCACCGTGAAAAGGATCTTCTTTGCCGTTCGGTTCAGGCGCTCCAACGCACCGCGAATGGTTTCCGTTTCTATGATGCAGAGCGATTGTGCTTCCATGCGGCACTTCCCTTCTGCGGGCAGGGAACGTTCCCTGTCCGTGTTACAGATTGTAGATATCGACCTTATACTGGTCCAGGTGATGGCGGAAAAACTCCACCGTTTCCGTAAGCCCTTGCTCGAACGTGTAGTGCGGCGTCCAATCGGTCAGCCGCCGGATCTTCTCGTTGCAGCCCAGCAGGCGGTTCACCTCGCTCTTTGCTGGACGCAGGCGCTGTTCGTCACAGACGATCCGAGCGGCAGGGTTGATCTGACGGATCAGCTCATGGGCAAGGTCGCCCATGGAGATCTCCTTCTGCGTGGCAATATTGATCTCCTGGCCGACCGTTTTATTCGAATGGTAGATCTCATAAAAGCCGTTGGCGGTGTCCTTGACATAGTTGAAGTCCCGGGTGGGCGTGAGAGACCCGAGCTTGATCTCCTCCCGCCCTGCCAGCAACTGGGTGATGATGGTGGGGATAATGGCCCGTGCGGACTGCCGGGGGCCGAAGGTGTTGAACGGACGGACGATGGTCACAGGCAGGTCGAAGCTGCGGTAGAAAGACTCCGCCAGACGGTCGGCGCCAATCTTGGTGGCGGAATAGGGCGACTGTCCCTGATAGGGGTGCTTTTCGTCGATGGGCACGTACTGCGCCGTACCGTAGACCTCCGAGGTGGAGGTGACGAGCACGCGCTCCGTATCGAGACTGCGGGCCGCCTGCAGCACGTTGAGCGTGCCCTTGATGTTGGTGTCCACATAGGCGTCGGGCGAATGGTAGCTGAAGGGAATGGCGATCAGCGCCGCCAGGTGGAACACCGCCTGACAGCCCTTCATGGCCTCCCGCACTCCGTTGGGATCGCGGATATCTCCGGTAAAGACCTCCACATGGTCCATCACGGCCTTAGGAAGCGTATCCAGCCAACCCCAAGTGTTGAACGAATTGTAAAAGGCGAAGGCCCGCACCTCAAAGCCCTTTTCCACCAGAAGTTCCGTCAGGTGGCTGCCGATAAACCCGTCGGCACCGGTCACTAATACTTTCGTCATGGTGTTCTCCTTCTGAAACGGGGTAATAGCCCCGCATGATTTGCAGTTTTGCGGGAAGATGGGCATGGAGCCACATAAGCAGCTCCGGCTTGAGCAAAGCCGTGATCAGGATATAGACGGCACCCGCTGCGGTAATCGCAGCCAGAGAGGCTCCGTTTTCACCCAGCGGCGCGCGCAGAAACCGGCAGACCGGAAAGCTGACCGCAACGGCGAAGGCCGTCCCCAGCAGGTATTTTGCAACATCCGCCGCTTCCCGGCGGGTAAAAACGGACAGCTCCAGCTTCCGGACATCGCGGTACATCAGTCCGGCGGCCAGCGCACCGGAAAGGCTGGTCGCCAGCGCGAGACCGCGGTAGCCCCAGTACCGCACCAGCAGCAGGTTCAGCAGGATATTGGACGCAACTGTGACCAGCGTGTTGCGCAGGATCAGCCGTTGACGGGCGTTGGCGGCAAGCGTATTGGTCAGAATACTGCGGAAGGCAAAGAATGGGATCCCCACGGCGTACAGGCTCAGACAGGCTGCCGTCACAGCGGTGGACTGTTCGGAAAACGCGCCCCGCTGGAAAATAACGCGGACAATGGGCGGTGCGTACAGCGCGAACATAGCCACCAGCGGGATCGAGGTATAGCAGGCGATGAGCAGCGCCTTGCGTACATAGCGGCTGCCGTCCTCCCGCTCTCCGGCTGCGAAATGGCGGTTCATGCGGGGATAGCAGACCTGAATGAAGATCGTCGTCGTCAGCGTCAGCAAAATGGATTGGACACGGTTGGCGTAGCTCAGGGCGCTGGTGACCCCCTCCCCCAGTCCAGAGGCGAACATCCGGTCCACCATGCCGTTGAGCTGGTCGGCCATCAGGCTCAGGCCCAGCGGAATAGCCAGGGAGCAAAGCCGGCGGAAATCACGGTCGCGGAGGTCGAAGACAGGCTGCAAACGCAGGCCGTACCGGCGGCGGGCATAGAGCCAGAGAACAGACAGTGCCAGCGCCATGGAAATGACATAGCCGTAAGCCAGCCCCATGGGAGCCTGCGGAGAGGAAATCCCGATCGAGACGATCAGGACGAGATTGACCAGAATAAAATCGCAGAAGCTGCCGGGAATAAAATCCTCCTGCGTTTGCAGGTAGGCTGTGAGAATATTAAAGACCACAAAAAAAGGAAGATAGAAAGCGATAACAGAAATAAACTGTGTGGTCAATTCAGCAGATTCATACGAAAAACCTGGAGCAAGAAGGTCTACAACATTCTGACGGAAAATAACGCAGAGCCCCGTAACAAGCAGTGAGATAGAAAACAGAATCGAACAAGTATTAGAAAAGAACTGACTTCTCTTTTCGTGAGGCGTTCGTACATAAGCAGGAATAAACGAGTTTGTAAAACCACTGGCAAACAAGGCAAACAGCACCGTCGGCAAGCTGGAAGCAATCGTATAGGCATCTGCG
>CADBTM010000215.1 GCA_902797555.1 Oscillospiraceae bacterium | reverse complement strand
CCGGATCCACCGCTTTGAGCGTTCCGGTGAGCGGCAGATCGGCGTAGGTCTCCGCAGCCTGCATCACAGCCACCGGAGGATCGTTCAAAGTGTCCGACAAGTTAAGAGAGACAGTAACCGGATCTCCCTCTCCCCCGCGGGCAAACACCGGACGAAAGGTAACCGCCGTGTGGGTGTCCCGGCCGATCTCGGGGACAAAGCAAAGGGCGCCGAGCCGCCCGATATCGATCTGCTCCCCCGCCGCAACGTCCTGCCCTGCCAGGCGGAGCACACCCGTTTGGGGAAGGGTTTCCACAATCATCCCGGTGAGGATATCCTTTCCGTTCACCCGGTCGGTGAAATCCTCGGGAGAAAAGCAGATCAGCTGTCCCAGCCTGTCGCTTTTCGCAAACGCCTCCACCGTTGCGGGAGTCCTGCTCTTTCCGAAGATGGCCCTCGCCGGAGCAAAGGCAGCCATCCCGGCGCACAGCGCCAGCGCTATGGCGAATAGCGCGATATTTCTGCGCAGATGAGTCATATGCGTACCTCCTTGTTCTGATAAAATGGTGACAAGGATAGTTTTCCGGCATATGATTTGTTTATTCCGCAAGAAAAGAGTTGCTATTTTTTGTCCTTTGTGTCAAAATAGAGAAAACAGATAAGAATCGAGGGAAGCTATGACAAAACAGAGTCGTGTATTGGTTTTGGATTTTGGCGGACAGTATAATCTTTTGATCGCCCGCCGGGTGCGGGAATGCGGCGTGTATTGCGAGATCAAGCCCTGGTCCCTGCCGTTGGATCAGATCCGCGCCTTTGCCCCGGACGGAATCATCTTTACCGGCGGCCCCGCAACCGTTTTTGATGCAGGCGCACCCATGATCGATAAGGAAGTGTTTGAACTGGGCGTGCCCGTTCTCGGCATCTGCTACGGTCAGCAGCTGATGATGCAGCTTTTGGGGGGCAGCTGCCACAGCTCCCTCATCCGGGAATACGGCAAGGTGGAGGTCACCCACGAGGACGGCAGTCTGCTTTTTGACGGCATCGAGCCCACCTCTGTCTTTTGGATGAGCCACGGCGTCGAGGTGGAAAAGCTGGCGCCCGGCTTCCGCGCATGCGCCCATACGGCCGGCTGCCCCACCGCCGCGGTGGAAGATCCCCAGCGCAGGCTGTACGGCGTGCAGTTCCACCCGGAGGTGCTCCACTCTGTCCACGGGACGGAAGTGCTGCAAAACTTCCTCTACAAGATCTGCGGCCTGAAGAATGAATGGAAAATGGCCTCCTATTCCCTGCAGGCCATCGAGGAATGCCGTGCCAAGGTGGGCAACGGCAAGGTGCTGCTGGCGCTGAGCGGCGGCGTGGACAGCTCGGTTGCGGCCGCCCTGCTCAACCGCGCCGTGGGCGATCAGCTGACCTGTATCTTTGTGGATCACGGTCTGCTGCGCAAGGACGAGGGCGATCAGGTCATGGACGCCATGGGCGTTTTGGGCGTCAAGGTGATCCGTGTCAACGCGCAGGAGCGGTTTTTGAGCCGTCTTGCCGGCGTGCGCGATCCCGAGACCAAGCGCAAGATCATCGGCGAAGAGTTCATCCGCGTTTTTGAAGCCGAGGCCAAAAAGATCGGCAAGGTGGACTTTTTGGTGCAGGGCACCATCTATCCCGACGTGGTGGAAAGCGGCGTCGGCGGCGAAAGCGTCGTCATCAAGAGCCACCACAACGTGGGCGGCCTGCCCGATCATGTGGACTTTAAGGAGATCATCGAGCCCCTGCGCCGTCTGTTCAAGGACGAGGTGCGGCAGCTGGGCATCGAGCTGGGTCTGCCCGAAAAGCTGGTGTGGCGTCAGCCCTTCCCCGGTCCCGGTCTGGCCATCCGCGTGATCGGCGAGATCACCGAGGACAAGCTGGCTATCCTGCGGGATGCGGACGCCATCTTCCGGGAGGAGATCGCAAACGCCGGTCTGGATCGCAGCATCAACCAGTATTTCGCCGTACTCACCGATCTGCGCTCGGTGGGCGTGATGGGCGACGGGCGCACCTATGACTATACGCTCGCCCTCCGCGCCGTGGAGACCCAGGACTTTATGACCGCCAACTGGGCGCGTATTCCCTACGACGTGCTGGAAAAGGCCTCCAACCGCATCGTCAACGAGGTCAAGCATATCAACCGCGTCTGCTATGATATCACCAGCAAGCCCCCCGCAACGGTGGAGTGGGAATAATCGCAAAAAGCCCGAAAACCCGCATAAATACCGGGTTTTCGATGCTGTCAAAACGGAAATGATACTGTTTTGATACTATCTGCGGTTTTTCCACGCTAATTTCAAACAAGAGGCAGCCCCTCCTGTGTGAAGCTTAATTCACGCAGGAGGGGCTTTTT
>CADBTM010000214.1 GCA_902797555.1 Oscillospiraceae bacterium | reverse complement strand
GGGACACGATCCCACCCCAGAAGAGGTTGCCGAGGAGATGCACATGCCCGTGCAAAAGGTGCGCGACATCCTCAAGATCGCGCTGGAGCCTGTCTCGCTGGAGACCCCCATCGGTGAGGAGGAGGATTCCCATCTGGGCGACTTTATCCCCGACGACGACGCACCCGAACCCGCCGAGGTGGCATCCTTCACCCTGCTCAAGGAGCAGCTGGTGGAGGTGCTGGGCACCCTGACTCCCAGAGAGGAAAAGGTGCTGCGTCTGCGCTTTGGCATTGAGGACGGCCGTACCCGCACGCTGGAAGAGGTGGGCAAGGAGTTTAACGTCACCCGTGAGCGTATCCGCCAGATCGAGGCAAAGGCGCTGCGCAAGCTGCGCCATCCTTCCCGCTCCAAAAAGCTGAAGGACTTCCTCAACTGACAGAAAAAGGGAGAGACATATGGAACGCACCACTGATGCAAAAACGGTCTATCAGGCGCTGGAGCAGGAGCTCCGTCCGTGGGAGTGCACCGAGGTCTTTTCCGTGCCCATGGGTCTGCAGTATCACAACACCGACCGGATCCGCAAGGTCTTTACCGCCACCTTTATCTCCGACGAGGTGATGGATCAGATCGAGACGCAGGGGGAAACCGACTGCCTGCTGTTCACGCATCATCCCGTCTCCCAGAAAAAGGACCTGACAAAGGACTCTCCTCCCCTCACAAAAGAGCTGGTGGAGCGCATGAGGCAAAGCCGGATCAGCCTGTTTACCTATCATATCCCGCTGGATCGCAACAGCCCCTGGTCGCCCGGCACCAATCTGGCGAAGGCAGTGGGGCTGACGCCCTTTGAGGAGTTTTATTGGCAGAATCAGGTGCGGATGGGTCTTTTGTGTGATTCTCCCTTTACCACCCTGTCCCAGCTCTCCGATGCTGTCGAACAGGCGCTGGGTCACCCGATCAAGTGCTATTCCTACGGGGGAGAAGCGCTGAAGGGCGGCAAGGTTGCGCTGATGGCCGGCGGAGCCAGCAACCCGGATATCTATGCCGAGCTGCGGGAAAAGGGGATCTGCGCCTTTCTCACCGGCATCACCACGCCCCGGATCCCTTGGGTGGCAAGGAACCATCAGGCAGCCCGGGAAAACGGCGTCAGCCTTGTGGGCGGCACCCATTATTCCACCGAAAAGTTTGCCCTCATCGCCATGACCCGCTTTTTCGAGAAGCTGGGACTGGAATGCATCTTCCTGCCGGAAACGCCCAATTTTGAAGAGCTTTGAGCACTGTGCACAACAAACGCCTCTCAAAATTGTACAAAACGGAAAAAGCCGTCTGCTTGAATCGCGGACGGCTTTTTGTTATAATCAAGGCAACCGCAGCGCCGCTGAACGGCAAAACCGTAAAAAACAGCGCTGTGCACAAAAATGATGCAGGAAGATTGTTTATTTTGTCAGGTGATGCGATATGGAAAACATGTATGAGAGCTTTACCCTGATGATCGACCGGGCTGCCGAGCAGCTCGGCCTGTCCCGCACCCAATACGAGTTTGCCAAGTACCCCGAGCGGGAAATGATCGTCTCGATCCCAGTCACCATGGACGACGGAACGGTGACCATCTTTCAAGGCTATCGGATTCAGCATTCCAGCCTGCTAGGCCCCTATAAGGGCGGTGTGCTTTTCCACCCCTCGGTGGATCATGACAGCATGCGGGCGCAGGCCGGACTGACCACGCTGAAATGTACGCTGGCAGGGCTGCCCTTCGGCGGCGCCGAGGGCGGCGTTACCGTCGATCCCGGCACGCTGAGCAGGGAAGAGCTGGTGCGTCTTACCCGCCGGTATACGGCGATGATCCTCCCGGTGATCGGACCCGATCTGGATATCCTTTCTCCCGATGCGGGCACGGACGAGCGGGTGATGGGCTGGATCATGGACACCTACAGCATGATGGCCGGCTGCGCCATCCCCGGCATCGTCAACGGCAAGCCCGTTCCGCTGGGCGGCAGTGTGGGCAGGAGAGAGGCAGCAGGCCGCGGCGCGGTCTATGTCCTCAAGGAGGCCATGAAGCGGCTCAAGCTGCCCCAGGACCGGAGCACCGCCGTTTTGCTTGGCTTTGGCAAGGTGGGACAAAGCGCGGCCGAAATGCTCTATGAGGAGGGCGTCCGCATCGTCGGACTGTCCGATGCGTCGGGCGGCATCTGGCGGGAGGGCGGCATCGACGTCCCCGAGGTGCTGGAATTCAAGCGGGGCGGCGGCTCGCTCAGCGAGTATAAATCCGCCGGGATCACCTATGTTTCCGACGGCGAGCTGATCGCTTCTCCCTGTACCGTCCTCGCCACCTGCGGCGTGACGCCCCTCATCGACGGCGCCGGCGCCGAGACCGTACAGGCCGAGCTGGTGCTGGAATGCGGCAGCGCCCTCATCACGCAAAGCGGCTATGAGGTGCTGGAGCGCAGGGCGCTTCCGGTGATTCCCGATCTGGTTGCCACCACCGGCGGCGTCATCGTGGATTACTTTGAACGGGTGCAGAATGTCCAATCCCTGATGTGGGACGAATATGAGGTCAATCGCATGATGAAGAATCTGCTGCTCAAAACCTTTGACCGGGTGTGGGCGGCAGCCATGTCCCGGGGAATCTCCCTGCGGATGGCCGCCTTTGTGCTTGCCTTGGAAAAGGTCTGCGAGGCAAAGCGCATCCGGGGCATCTTCCCATAAGGAGGCGAGCGCATGGGTATCAGTTTGTTTGACGTGCTCGGCCCCATCACGGTAGGGCCGTCCTCCTCCCACACGGCGGGCGCGGTGCGCATCGGCCTGATCTGCCGCAAGCTGCTGGGCGGGGAGATCAAAACCGCAAAGATCACCTTTTACGGCTCCTTTGCCGAAACCTACAGGGGACACGGCACGGACAAGGCGGTGATCGGCGGACTTCTGGGCTTTGAAACCGACAACGAAAAGATCCGGGAGAGCCTTGCTCTGGCCGAGTTTCGCGGGCTGCATTACGAGATCCATACCGCCGAGGATCCCCGGCTGCACCCCAATACCGTTCTCATCGAGGCTGCCACCAAATCCGACAGGCTGCGGCTGATGGGCGCATCGGTGGGCGGCGGAGCGATCCGCGTCACCGAGATCAACGGCATGGAGGTGGAGGCCGCCTTTGAGGAGGATACGGTGATCCTCTTTCACAAGGACGCCCCCGGCGTGCTGGCGAATATCGCCCACGAGCTGACCGCCAGCGGCTATAACATCGGAAATCTTCGCCTGTCCCGCACCCGCAGGGAGGGGGACGTGATCACCGTGGTGGAGACCGACGTGCCGGTGGACGACGAGACCATCCGGCGGCTGCGCCAGATCGAAAGCGTCTCGGGCGCCACCATGATCGAGCGGTTTTGACCGGGAAAGGAGCATACTATGGATCTGGACAGCATCGAATCTCTGCTGGACGAGACCGCAAAAAGCGGCCTGCCCTTGGGACAAACCGTTCTGCGGGTCGAGCAGCGGGAGACGGGCGAGGCACAGGCCTCGATTCTGAACAAGACCGAGCGGACGTGGCAGGTGATGAAAAACGCCGCAAGCGCCGGCATCGCCACCGATATGCGCTCGGTGAGCGGACTGACCGGCGGGGACGCCGCCCGCTATTACAACCATCTGCGCAATCACAAAAATCTGCTGGGCAATTTGGAGGCCAAGGCGGTCTCCTATGCGCTGGCCACCAGCGGCTATAACGCCGCCATGGGAGTCATCGCTGCCGCACCCACGGCGGGCTCGGCGGGCATTTTGCCCGGCGTGCTCATCGCCGCCCAGGAGGAGTTCGGCTTTTCCGACCGGGATGCCGTGGAAGCGTTGCTCACCGCCGGAGGCGTGGGCGGCGTCATCGCAAACCGCGCCACCATCTCTGGCGCCGAGGGCGGATGTCAGGCAGAATGCGGCGCGGCATCGGCCATGGCCGCCGCCGCTCTGGTAGACATAATGGGCGGCACGCCCCGTCAGTGTGTCAACGCCGCCGCCCTGGCGCTCAAAAACACGCTGGGGCTGGCCTGCGACCCGGTGGCCGGACTGGTGGAGGTGCCCTGCGTCAAGCGCAACGGCATCTGCGCCGTGCTGGCTATCACTGCCGCCGATATGGCACTGGCCGGCATTGAGAGCTTTATTCCGCTGGACGAAGTCATCGATGCCATGCTGCAAATCGGCAATTCCATGCCTGCCTGCATCCGGGAGACCGGCGACGGCGGACTTGCGGCCACGCCCACCGGACTGGCCGCCAAAAGGAGGTTATCGTAATATGGCGCATGATTTGTTGGTCAAGCTGTGGAATCTTCCCTCCAAGGAGCCGGTTTTGGCCGAGCTGGCGGAACGGGGCATCTCGGTCAAACGGGTCATCGGCCCAGATAAGGGACGAGTGCTGGCTTTTGTCAAGGAGCATTTCGGCGACGGCTGGATGCACGAGTGCGAGATGTCGCTGTGCTCCGTTCCTTCCACCTGCTATATCGCCGTCAAGGACAAGCAGGTGATCGGCTTTTCCTGCTTTGAGGCCACGGGTAAGGACTATTTCGGCCCCATCGGCGTCGATCCCAACCTGCGGGAAGGAAAGGTGGGCACCGGACTTCTGCTGTCCTGCCTGCATTCCATGTGGGAGATGGGCTATGCCTATGCCATCATCGGCTGGGCGGACGACGCCGCACCTTTCTATGAAAAAACCGTTGGCGCGGTGATGATCCCCGACAGCCATCCCGCCATCTACCAGAATCTGATCCGGAAATAAGATGCGATTCTTTTCCTTCCAGAACGGTGCAAGCCGTTCTTTTTTTTCAAAAAGAGGTAGAAACGGACATAGAAATATGGTACAATAAAAATGTAGTAGTATGCGCTTATCGGAGGTTTCTATGGTACAATCCATTTTTGATTTTGCCGCCGGACAGGGGATCCTCCTGCTGTGCGACGAGCCCATGTCCCGGCACACCACTTTCCGCGTTGGGGGGCCCGCCCGCTTTTTTGCCATGCCCGAAGACGCGACAGCGCTGTGCGCCCTGCTGGACTATGCCCAGCGGGAGGGCATCCGCTATGCCGTGATCGGCAAGGGCAGCAATCTTCTGGTGGATGACGGCGGCTTTGACGGCCTTGTGATCCGCACTCCGGAGGGCGAGCTATGCTGGGAGGGAAACACAGTCACCGCCCTGTCCGGCTTTTCTCTGGCGCGGCTGAGTGCCTGCGCCGCGGAAAAGAGCCTTGCGGGGTTGAGCTTTGCCCAGGGCATCCCCGGCACGGTGGGCGGCGCCGTGGTGATGAACGCCGGCGCCTATGGCGGCGAGATCGCCCAGACCCTGCTTTCGTCCACCTGCTGGACGCCCGAGGGCGTGCGCACCCTGACCGCCGAAGAGCATCGGCTCTCCTATCGCCACAGCACCTATTCCGATCACCCCCAGTGGGTGGTGCTGTCCGCAGCCTTTGGACTGCAGCCGGGAGACAGACAGGCGATCGAAGAGGAAATGGCTGATTTTGCCGCCCGCAGACGGGACAAACAGCCGCTGGAATATCCCTCCGCAGGATCTACCTTCCAGCGTCCCGCAGGACATTTTGCAGGAAAGCTCATCGAGGACGCCGGCTTGAAGGGCTTTTCCGTGGGCGGAGCCCAGGTATCCGAAAAGCATGCCGGCTTTGTCATCAACCGGGGCGGCGCGTCCTGCGCCGATGTGCTCTCGCTGATGGAACAGGTGACGCGCATCGTGGAGGATCGCTTTGGCGTTACGCTCACCCCGGAAGTAAAATACCTCAAATGAGAAAACATTCTTTCCTGCGCAGCCCGTCCCTGTGGCTGCTGATCTGCGGGGTCGCTTTGCTGGCATGCAGCAACGTCAACACCAGCTTCGGGTTTCTGGTGTTTCTCGCCGGGGCGGGAGCGATCGCGCTGGCGTGGATCCTTTTATTGCTTCACATGTGCAAAAGAGATGATCTGAGCCAAAAATCCAAAAGAATATGGCGCACTGTAAGGACTGTTACCTTTACAGCATTTGCCCTGTGCCTCGCCCTGTTTCTCGTGGTGGAGGGTCTGATCATAGCGGGCGCGAAGGATGCCCCCGCAGAGGGAACAAGGACGCTCATCGTCCTCGGCGCCGGGATTCGGGGCACCCAGCCTTCGGCGACGCTGCGTTCCCGGCTGGAGCTGGCGGAAGCGTATCTTCACGCCAACCCGGATTGCGTCGTGATCGTTTCCGGCGGGCAGGGCAGGGACGAGCAGGTTTCCGAGGCCTCGGTGATGGCCAGCTATCTCCGTCAGCGGGGGATTTCCTCCGATCGGATTTTTTCGGAGGAGCGCTCCCACAACACCCGGGAAAACCTGCTCTATTCCCAACAGATTATGGAGGAACACGGCCTGTCCTACCCGGTCACCGTGGCAAGCAATTCCTTTCATCTTTTTCGTGTGCGCCATCTGGCAAAGACGCTGAAGCTCCCGTCCATCGGGACGCTGGGCGCGCCGCTGCCCCTGCGGTGGCTGGTGCCCGGCACCTATGTCCGCGAGTTTGGCAGCGTGATTCTGATGCTGCTGCGAGATATCTTCTGAGGAGGATCGTGATAAATGGACTGTTTGATCATCTCTGGCATGAGCGGCGCGGGAAAAAGCGTCGCAGTGGATGTTTTGGAGGATATGGGCTATTATTGCATCGACAATATGCCGGTAAAGCTGATCCCCCAGTTTGCGGAGCTTTTTTCCGCCAGCGCGGAAAAAAAGGATAAGGTTGCCTTTGTGGTGGACGTCCGCGCCGGGAGAGACCATTCGTATCTGTTTCAGGTGATCGACGAGCTCAGGCAGTCGGGCAATTCCTGCCATATCCTGTTTCTGGACTGCAGCAGCGAGGTGCTCATCAACCGGCAAAAGGCCAGCCGCCGCCGTCATCCGCTGGATGTGGACGGAAAGGGTCTGGAGGCCGCTGTGGAGGAGGAACGCGTGCTGATGGAGCCGGTGCGCCGTCAGGCGGACTACAAGATCGATACCAGCGCCCTTTCGGTCAACGGACTCAAGAATCATCTGGTCAACCTCTTCGGCGAGGAGGGCAAGCGGATGATGGTGATCTCGGTGTGCACCTTTGGCTTTAAATACGGCATTCCTCACGAATGTGATCTGGTGTTTGACGTGAGGTTTTTGAAGAATCCCTACTATGAGCAGGAGCTTCGCCCCCTTACCGGTCTGGACGACCGGGTATATGACTTTGTTTTTGCCGATCCCAGCGCCGAGATCTTTATCCGTCAGCTGAAGGATATGCTGGACTTTCTCCTGCCGCTTTATGTGCGGGAGGGCAAGACCTCGCTGGTAATCGGTGTGGGCTGCACCGGCGGACGGCACCGCTCGGTGTCGGTGGGACGGCGGATCTATCACGAGCTGCAGGCCTCCGGACAAAACGTGAGCATTCGCCACCGCGACGCGGAGAAGGGATAAATCATGGACAGTCTGGATCTGGACAAGCTCCTTTTTGATCCTTATGCAACCGTGCCGGAGGAGGTTTTGCGCACCGCCCGCGCCCGCGCCAGAAGGGTCGTGGTCATCGGCGGAGGTACGGGCCTTTCCACGCTGCTTTTGGGTCTGAAGGAGTATACCGAAAACATTACCGCCATCGTCACCGTCACCGACGACGGCGGCTCGTCCGGCATGCTCCGCCGGGAGTATGGCATGCTGCCGCCCGGGGATATCCGCAACTGTATTCTTTCGCTGGCCAACACCAGCACCATGATGAACAGGCTGCTCAATTACCGGTTTGATTCGGGCAGTCTGCAAGGGCAAAGCTTCGGCAATCTCTTTCTTTTTGCGCTCAACAATATCTGCGGCTCCTTTGAGGAGGCCGTCAGCAATATGAATCAGATCCTCGCCGTCACCGGACAGGTGCTTCCCGTGTGCACGCAAAACACCGTGCTGGAGGCCACCTTTGCCGACGGAAGCCGGGTGACGGGGGAGACCGCCATCACTTCGGCCAAAAAGGACAAGAATCTGGACATCCGTTCCATCCGGCTCCTGCCGGAGAATGTGGAGGCGCTTCCCAGAGCGCTGGAGGCCCTCAAGCAGGCCGAACTGATCATTCTCGGCCCCGGCAGCCTGTATACCAGCATCATTCCCAATCTTTTGGTAAAGGGGATCTCTCAGGCGCTGCACGATTCTTCCGCCCTCAAGCTGTACGTCCTCAACGTGATGACGCAGGACGGCGAGACCGAGGGCTATTCCGCCGCCGACCACGCCCAGGCGATCCTAGATCACGGCGGCGTCATCGACGTCTGCCTTTACAACACCTATGAGGTGCCCGAAAAGCTGGCGCACCGCTATCTTCCCGAGGGCAGCGAACCGCTGCGTCCCAACACCGAGGACTTTCGCAGATTGGGCATCCGCCTTTTCGGCGGAGATATGCTGTCCCGCCAGGGACAGCTGGCGCGTCACGACCCGCTGCGCCTCGCCTACAACGTGATGCTTGCCGCCGAGACCTTCGCCCATCGGGAAGGCACCCCCGGCGACCTGGATCGCCTTTTGCTGCGCCAGGTGTAAAGCAGTTTCCCAGTCCATAGTTTTTTCAGAAAGGAGCGTCCGGAATGTCCTTTACCACCGACATCAAGCACGAGCTGTGCCGCGTCACCGCCTCGGGAGAAGCGGCCTTGGCCGAATGCCTGGGCATGCTGCTCTTTGCGGGCGTGCTTTCCCGCGCCCAGCTGCGCATGGGCATCGAGGACGCCACCGTCCGCCGCCGGGTGCAGACCCTTTTGCGTCAGACGCTGGATATCTTTCCCGAGGAGGAGGAAGGGCTTCTCCTCATCACCGACGGGGAGCAGCTGGATCGGCTGTACGCCGCCTATGGCTATGAGAGCGGCGAATCCCTCCCCTTAAACCGCGCCATCGTGGAGGACGAGCCCTGCAAAAACGCCTTTCTCCGGGGCGCTTTTCTGGTGGGGGGCTATGTGTCCACTCCGGACAAGGGCTATCATCTCGAGCTGGTCACCACCCACTATTACGTCGCCCGGCAGGTGAGCGCTCTGCTCAACGATATGGAGCTGCCCGCAGGGCAGATCAACCGTCGGGGCGCCTTTGTGCTGTATTATAAAGACAGCGCCGCCATCGAGGACTTTCTCTCGGCCATCGGAGCCACCTCCGCCGCCATGGACCTCATGCTCAAAAAGGTGGAACGGGAGCTGCGCAACGGCGTCAATCGCAAGGTCAACTGCGAAACGGCCAACCTGAGCAAAACGGTGTCGGCCGCCGCCCGTCAGGTCGAGGCCATCCGTCTTTTGCAGCAGCAGGGGCGGTTCGACAGCCTTTCACCCCAGCTGCAGGCCACGGCGCTTTTGCGGCTGGAGCATCCCGAGCTTTCCCTCACCGAGCTGTGTCAGGTGTCGGAAACGCCGATCTCCCGTCCGGGACTCAACAACCGCCTGCGCCGTCTGGTGCAGCTCAGTCAGGAGGATCAGGTATGACTCCCTTTGTGCATCTCCATCTGCATACCGAATACAGCCTTTTGGACGGCGCCTGCCGTCTGGGTCCGCTGATGCAGCGGGTCAAGGAGCTGGGACAGGACGCCGTCGCCATCACCGACCACGGCGTGATGTACGGCTGCGTGGATTTTTACAAGGCCGCAAAAAAGGCGGGGGTCAAGCCCATCATCGGCTGCGAGCTGTATGTTGCGCCCCGCACCCGCCACGACAAGGTGTACGAGCTGGACAGCGACCCCTATCATCTCATTCTTTTGTGCAAAAACGAGACCGGCTACAAGCATCTCATCAAGCTGTGCTCCGCGGGCTTTCTGGAGGGCTTTTACAACAAGCCCCGGGTGGACTGGGAGCTTTTGCAGGAGCATCACGACGGGCTGATCTGTCTGTCGGCCTGCCTTGCGGGCGAGGTGCAGCGCAATCTGATGCACGGAAACTATTCCGCCGCCAAGGAGACCGCCCTCCGCTATGCCGCCCTGTTCGGTGAGGACAACTATTATCTCGAGCTGCAGGATCACGGCATCCCCGAGCAGCGCGCCGTCAACGAGGGCTTGATCCGCATCCACAACGAGACCGGCCTTCCGCTGGTGTGCACCAACGATGCCCACTATCTCCGCAGGGAGGACAGCGAGCTTCATGACGTGCTTTTGTGCATTCAGACCGGCAAAACGGTGGAGGATGAAAACCGGATGCGCTTTCAGGGAACGGAGTTTTACGTCAAATCGGGGGACGAGATGGCTGCGCTGTTCGGCTATATCCCCGAGGCGCTGGAAAACACCGTCAGGATCGCCCAGCGCTGCAGCATGGATTTTACCTTCGGCAAATACCATCTGCCCGCCTTTCAGCTCCCGGCAGGGGAGACCGACGCCCGCACCTATATGGAGCGCTTGTGCTGGGAGGGCTTTGCCAACCGCTATCCCAACGGGTCGGAGGAATATAAGGAGCGTCTGCGCTACGAGCTGAATATGATCGCCCGGATGGGCTTTGTGGAATACTTTCTCATCGTCAGCGACTTTGTCAACTATGCCAAATCCCGGGGTATCCCCGTCGGCCCCGGCCGCGGATCGGGCGCTGGCAGCATGGCTGCCTACTGCATGCGGATCACCGATGTGGATCCCATGCGATACAGCCTGTATTTCGAGCGGTTCATCAATCCCGAGCGGGTGAGCATGCCCGACTTTGATATCGATTTTTGCCCGCGCCGCCGCCAGGAGGTCATCGACTATGTGACCGAAAAATACGGCGCGGATCATGTGGCGCAGATCGTCACCTTCGGCACCATGGCGGCCCGCGCCGCCGTCCGCGATGTGGGTCGGGTGATGAACATGACCTATGCCGAGGTGGATCTTGTGGCAAAGCTGGTCCCTCAGGAGCTCAAGATCACCCTGGACAAGGCGCTGCAGGTCTCACCCGAGCTGCGCCACTATTATGAGGACGATCCCCGGGTGAAAAACCTGCTGGACATGGCGCGCAAGATCGAGGGCATGCCCCGCAACGCCTCCACCCACGCCGCCGGCGTCATCATTGCAGCCGCTCCGGTGGACGAATATGTTCCTCTGGCGCGGGGCGATCAGGGCGTGGTGTGCCAATATGTGATGACCACGCTGGAAGAGCTGGGACTGCTCAAAATGGATTTCCTTGGACTGCGCAACCTGACCATTCTGGACGACGCCCGCAAGATGATTGCTGCCGAAGGCAAGACCCTTGATTGGGATCATCTCAACTATGATGATCCCGACGTCTTCGATATGCTGGGCAGGGGACAGACCTCCGGCGTGTTCCAGATGGAAAGCTCGGGCATGACCGACGTAGCAGTGCGCCTCAAGCCAAAGAGCGTGGAGGATATCACTGCCATTGTCGCCCTGTTCCGTCCCGGCCCCATGCAGTATATCGACGAATATATCCGCTGCCGGCACGATCCCTCGGCGGTGCATTATGCCCACCCGCTGCTGGAGCAGGTGCTTTCGGTCACCTATGGCTGTATCGTCTATCAGGAGCAGGTGATGGAGATCTTCCGCCTGCTGGCAGG
>CADBTM010000213.1 GCA_902797555.1 Oscillospiraceae bacterium | reverse complement strand
TGAAGATCACCGTCGCCCCCAAGGGATTCGGCAGCGAAAACATGAGCCAGATCAAAATGCTCAAGCCCTCCGACGGCCTGCAGGGCGTCAAGGACTTTATCCTCAAGGTGGTGGAGGACGCGGGCCCCAACCCCTGTCCCCCCATCGTGGTGGGCGTGGGCATCGGCGGCACCTTTGACAAGGCGGCGCTCATGGCCAAAAAGGCGCTGATGCGCAGCGTAAACGAGCGCAGCAAGGACGCCTTTTACGCCGATCTGGAGCGGGAAATGCTGGACAAGGTGAACGCGCTGGGCATCGGCCCCCAAGGCTTTGGCGGAAAAACCACCGCCCTCGCCGTCAACATCGAGCATTGTCCCACCCACATTGCGGGTCTGCCTGTGGCGGTCAACATCAACTGCCACGTCACCCGCCACCAAACGGAGGTGCTGTGATATGGCAATCCATGTGACCGCTCCCCTCACCCGGGAGGATGCGCGCAAGCTGCGCTCGGGCGACAGCTGCCTGATCTCCGGCGTGATCTATACTGCCCGCGACGCCGCCCACAAGCGTCTGTGCGAGCTGGTGGCGCAGGGCAAGCCCCTTCCGCTGGACATTCACGATTCCGTCATCTATTACGTCGGCCCCACCCCCGCAAAGGAGGGTCAGGCCATCGGCTCGGCCGGTCCCACCACCTCTTACCGCATGGACGCCTACTCCCCCACCCTCATCGCCCAGGGCGAGACCGGCATGATCGGCAAGGGCAAGCGTGGTCCCGAGGTCATCGCCGCCATGAAGGAGCACGGCGCCGTTTATTTCGGTGCCATCGGCGGCTGCGGCGCACTGCTGAGCAACTGCATCAAAAAGGCCGAGGTCATCGCCTATGATGATCTGGGCGCCGAGGCCATCCGCCGTCTGGAGGTGGAGGATTTCCCCGTGGTGGTCATCATCGACAGCGAGGGAAACAATCTCTACGAGACCGGTCGGAAGGCCTATCTGGAAAGCGATCGGTAACCGTCCGATCCCCGCAGAACAATACCATCAAAGGAGGTGGCTCTCACGCCCGTGAGCTTTCAACTGCATCCCGAACAGGATATTCCCCTCTTCCGGCAGCTGGTGGACGTGATCCTCGCTCAGATCAAGAGCGGCACGCTCCCCGCGGACACCCGTCTTCCCACGGTCAAGGATCTGGCGGAGCAAATGGAAGTGGCGCGGGGCACCGTCAAGCGCGCCTATGACGAGCTGGAGCGATGCGGAGCCATCCGCAAGGCACAGGGGCGGGGCACCTTTGTGTGCTATCAGCCCGCCTCCTCCGACAGCCGCAAGGAGCGCGCCATGGCAGCCATCGACCGGATGCTGGATACCATGGACGAGCTGGATTTTTCTCTGGCGGAGGTCAACATCTTCCTCAATCTGAAGCTGCGGGAACGGTCGGAATCCCGAAACGCCCTCAAGATCGCCGTGGTGGAATGCAATCCGGAGACCCTGTCCCAGCTGCTGGAGCAGCTGTATCCCGCCGTCGGCCCCGCCGATCTGCACGCCCACCTGCTGGCCGATATTCAGCAATATCCCTATCGCATCGACGAGGATATGGATCTCATCGTCACCAGCGCCGAGCACGCAGAGGTGCTCAAGGACGTGATCTCCCAACAGGAAAAGCTGACCAAGGTAGCTCTGCGCCTCACGCCCCAGAGCGTGGTGCAGCTCCTCCGTCTGCCCGCAGGGACCCGTCTGGGCATCCTGTGCCGCAGTCCCCGCTTCGGTCAGCTGATCCGCGCCGTGTGCGCCACCTACACCGAGGATGTGGATATCGCCGCCCCCGTGCTTTCCGAGGATCCGGACGAGGTCGCGACCTATCTTTCCGGCGTGACCGCCCTGCTCATCCCCGACGGGCTGGAAAAATACTGCACCCGTCCCATGACGGAGCGTCTGAGGGCCTTTTCCGCAAAGCATCCCCTGATCCGCTGCCGCTATCAGGTGGACGAGGGCTCCATGATCTATCTGAAGGATCGGGTGGAGCACCTGCGGGAGCGGGAACGCATCTGAGGCGCAGTACAATTTTGTACAAAAACGAATTTTTGTCTTGACTTATGGTATGGTTCAATATATCTTATAGATATATTTCAATTTCGTATTTCTCTCAAAAGAACAAG
>CADBTM010000212.1 GCA_902797555.1 Oscillospiraceae bacterium | reverse complement strand
GGATATAAATACCCCTTTTACTGCAATTTTGCTACAGTATACCATACGGGATTCAAAAATACAATATCTTATTGCAAAAAAACCGCGTGTTTTCAGGATTTTTTGCGTTTTAAACAAAAAATCTCCGAAGGGTCTTCGGAGATTTTTATGGAAATGATGAAGATACAATCCTCAATGGTTGTTTTTTCCGGGCTTGACGCCACGGATGACCTTGGGTTCGGCCGTTCCGTTTACCGCATCCGCCGTAATGGTCACACCAAGGATGGTATTGTCTGACGGCGTGCGGTACATGATGTTGGTCATGGTGCCCTCCATCACGGAGCGCAGACCCCGGGCGCCGGTGTTCAGCTTGAGCGCCTTGTCGGCAACAGCCTCCAGCGCCTCCGGCTCGTATTCCAGCTTGACGCCATCGTATTCCATCAGCTTGGCATACTGCTTGGTCAAGGCGTTTTTCGGCTCGGTGAGGATGCGCAAAAGCGCATCCTTATCCAGCGGATCCAGTGTGACCAGCACCGGCAGACGACCCACCAGCTCGGGAATGATGCCGAACTTGAGCACATCGTGGGGCTCTACCTGTGCCATCAGCTGGGATGCGTTGACATTCTGCTTGGAATGCACCTCGGCGCCAAAGCCGATTCCCTGTTTGCCGCTGCGCCGCTCGATGATTTTTTCCAGTCCGTCAAAGGCGCCGCCGCAGATGAACAGGATATTGGAGGTATTGATCTGGATAAACTCCTGCTGGGGGTGCTTGCGTCCGCCCTGGGGCGGGACATTGGCTACCGTGCCCTCAAGGATCTTGAGCAGCGCCTGCTGGACACCCTCGCCGGAAACATCCCGGGTGATGGAAGGGTTTTCGCTCTTGCGGGCGATTTTGTCCAGTTCGTCGATATAGATGATCCCCTGTTCCGCCGATTCCACGTCATAGTCGGCAGCCTGAATCAGCCGGAGAAGGATATTCTCCACATCCTCGCCCACATAGCCCGCCTCGGTCAGCGTGGTGGCGTCGGCGATGGCAAAGGGCACCTTGAGCGAACGGGCAAGGGTCTGGGCGAGGAAGGTCTTTCCGCTGCCGGTAGGTCCGATGAGCAGAACGTTGCTCTTCTGCACCTCCACGTCGTCCTTCCCTGCCTCCTTGGCGTGACGGATCCGCTTATAGTGGTTGTAAACCGCCACGCACAGGGCGATCTTTGCCCGATCCTGTCCGATGACGTATTGATCCAGACTGGCCTTCATCTGCTCCGGCGTGGGAAGGTCCCCTTCCAGCTGGAAGCGTTGGGCAGCCTCTTCCTCACCAAACTCTTCTTCGATCAGGTCGCGGCAAATATCCACACACTCATTGCAAATATAGGCGTTGGGTCCGGCGATGATCCGCTTGACCTCGCTCTGCGTGCGCCCGCAAAAGCTGCAGCGCACTTCGTTTTTTCCGTTACTTGCCATGTTTTCTCCCTGTTTATTTGCGGTGTAAAGCTTTACCGCTTTTCAATCACTTTGTCGATCAGGCCATAGGCCAGCGCCTCCTGCGCGGACATGAAATTGTCCCGCTCGGTGTCCCGCTGGATGATCTCCAGAGGCTGACCGGTGCGCTGCGCCATGATGCGGTTGAGCTGTTCCCGTTTTTTGATGATGTGATCCGCGTGGATCTTGATATCGGTGGCCTGTCCCTGCAGGCCGCCCATCAGAGGCTGATGGATCATGATCTCGGCGTTGGGCAGCGCCATCCGCTTGCCGGGAGCGCCGGCCTGCAGCAGGAATGCGCCCATGCTGGCGGCCATGCCGATGCAGATCGTGGCCACATCACAATGGATATACTGCATAGTGTCGTAGATGGCAAAGCCGGCGGAAATCGAACCGCCCGGGCTGTTGATATAAAAGCTGATGTCCTTGTCGGGATCCTGCGCTTCCAGATAAAGCAGCTGCGCCACAACCAGGCTTGCGGTGGTGTCGTTGACTTCTTCCGAAAGAATGATGACGCGGTCGTTCAGCAGGCGGGAAAAAATATCATAGGAACGCTCGCCGCGGTTGGTCTGTTCCACGACCATCGGGATATAAGCCATGTTATTCTCCTTTCCAAGGGACAAATGCGGGAAGCGCGGCAATCCTGCGCCTCCCGCACCGTCGATCTGCGTTATAGTCTACTCTGTGGGAAAAGCGAAACCTGTCGGAACGCTTGCTCCCGGAAAATCTTTCTTATTCCGCGGGCTTCTCAGCAGGCTTTTCCTCGGTTTTCTTGGTGGTCTTGCGGGTGCGCTTGGGCTTTTCTTCGGTCTTTTCCTCAGCAGCTTCCGCAGGCTCCTCCGCCTTCTTGGCGGGCTTCTTCGCGGTCTTCTTGGCGGGCTTTGCAGCTTCCTTTGCCTTGAGGACGGCGTTGCTCACAACCAGAGCGGTGGCCTTCTGGCAAGCCAGATCGCCCTTGAGGAGCTCGGCATCCAGATACTGCTTGACCTGCTCGATCTTCATGCCGTTCTGCTCGGACAGCTTGGCATACTCGGCCTCGATCTCCTCGTCGGTGGGCTCCAGTCCCTCCTGCTTGGCGATGCTCTCGAGCGCCAGACGGCTCTTGACCTGACGGAGAGCCTGCTCGCGGAACATGTTGCGGAAGGTCTTTTCGTCAATGCCGGTATACTTCAGATAAGAGGCAAAGTCCATGCCCTGCATGCTCAGACGGTAGGAATAATCCTGCACCATGTCGTCCAGACGAGTCTCCACCATGGCGTCGGGGATGTCCACGGTCATGGCGTCCACGATCTGATCCAGCAGCTTGTTTTCCAGATTGTTCTTGGCGGTCTCGGACTTTCTCTCCTGCATGGTCTTGCGGGTGTCATCCTTCAGCTCGGCCAGCGTGTCAAACTCGGAAACATCCTTGGCAAACTCATCGTCCAGCACGGGCTTTTCCCGCATCTTCACCTCGTTGACGGTGCACTTGAACACGGCGGGCTTGCCGGCCAGGGACTTCTCCTGATACTCCTCGGGGAAGGTCACGTTGACGTCGCAGGACTCTTCGGCCTTTTTGCCGACCAGCTGATCCTCAAAGCCGGGGATGAAGGCGCCGGAGCCCAGCTCCAGATCAAACTTCTCGCCCTTGCCGCCCTCAAAGGCGACGCCGTCCACAAAGCCCTCAAAGTCCAGATTGACGGTATCGCCCAGCTGGGCTTCCCGATCCACAGAGACCAGACGGGAATTGCGATCCTGCAGGCGAGCCATTTCGGCGTCCACCTCTTCGTCGGTAACGGTGTCGTCCTCTTTTTCGGCTTCCAGACCCTTATAATTCTCAACGGTGACTTCGGGCTTGACCAGAACGGAAACCACCATCTCGGCAGAGCCGTCTTCCTTCACGTCAAAGGAAGTGAGATGGGGCTGATCCACGGCCACCAGATCGGCTTCCTTCAGGGCAGCCAGATACTCGTCGGGGAAGCAGATCTCGAGAGCCTCATCATAGAAGACCTCTTTGCCATAGATCCGCTCGATATAGGCGCGGGGCGCCTTGCCCTTGCGGAAGCCGGGGATAGCGATGGACTTGACCTGCTTGCGGTATGCCTGCTCACAGGCCTTGGAAAAGACCTGGGCATCCACGGTGAAGCTCAGTACCACTTCGTTTTTTTCTTTCTTTTCTACGTTTGTCAGTTTCACAGACGTATCCTCCTTGCAATCGTGCAATATATAATTTGAATTATTTATTTCTCAATCAAAACCGGGCGAAAACCCACGGCGTCGGCAGAAACAACGTGGAAGGTGATCCCGCTGCGTTCCCCGTGAAATGCACCCCGAAGGCTTTCTCCGTGGAGATGGCCGTAATACAACCTGCGGATGGGATAACGCGTAAGGATCTCCATGATCTGGGGCACCTCCGCGCCGGCGAAGATGGGCGGATAGTGCAAAAAGCAGATGATCTCCTCCGCCCCCTGCTCCATGGCCAGCCGGAGCGAACACTCCAGCCGGATGAGCTCCCGCTTGAAGATCTTGTCATCTCCGGCGGTGGGATCATTTTTGTCGTAAAACCAGCCTCGAGTGCCGCAAAGCGCCACTCTGTCATAAAAATAACAGGAATTATGCAAAAAATCAATGGTTTTGATCTGATTTTCCGCAAAAAAACGCTTCATTTTTGTGACGGTCTCCCACCAGAGGTCGTGATTGCCCTTGAGAAGCAGCTTTTTTCCGGGAAAACCGTCCAACAGACGGAAATCCGGAAGTGCCTCC
>CADBTM010000211.1 GCA_902797555.1 Oscillospiraceae bacterium | reverse complement strand
CCACGCCGTTTTTTCCGAGGCCGGCTCGCTCCGCCGCTTGGGTCAGCTGCCCCTCCGCCGCCCTTCTCGTTTCCCTCGATTCTTCCTCCGGGGTCTTTCGTGGCTCTCCTTCCGGCACAGCTGCTTCCCGTTCCTCCTCCGGGATGCTCTCATTCCGGCTCTCTTCCTCTGTGTCCCGTCCGGTCTCTCCAGCCTCTATTTTCTCGCTCTGCTCTGTCTCTGCCGCCGTGACCGCTTCATTTTGGATCACGTCTCTCGCCAGATCCCCGGCGCTTTCCTCGTCCAGGCCGATCTCCTTCAGCTGCTCGGTCAGCGCCTCCACGTCCTGTTCTGTCTCTGTGGCGGCTGCAGTTTCCCCTCCGGCGGTCTCAGGCGGGATTTCCGCTTCCCGGGTGCTCCCGGTCTCGTTCTCCTCCGTTCTTTCCGCTGCGGTCATCTCCGTCTCCCCGTTGGCCGATTCCGCGCTCGCCTCCACTGCCGCCTTGGCCAGCGTCTGAGATGTTTCCCGATCCACGCCCATCGCCTGCAGATCTCCCGCCAGCCGCTGGATCTCCATGTCTGTTTCAAGGTCTCCGCGGTAGTTGCCGGAATATCCTTCATCGGTGGAAAAACGGTTGTTTTCCCCGCCCAGCACCGAGCCGGTTCCGCCCATCACCAGACCGGAAAGCGCTCCGCTTGCCGTCTGCTCCGCCATTTCCTTGACGTCATAATTGGTCTTCACGCGCTCGATCCAGCTCTTCAGGCTCTGTCCCGGATCCTCTTCCAGCGCATCGTATGCCAGCTCCAGCAGATACGACGAGGTTTCCTCCAGTCCTTCGATCCCCGCCTGCTTGAGCACATCGACCAGCAGCCCTTTCCCGCCGGTCTTCACCAGATCCAAAAAGCTGCCCAGGCTCACGCTTTCGGTGAGCGCTTCCGTCAGGCCGGCAATGGCGCCGCGCCCCAGCGCTTCCCCGGCGGCCTCGCCGTCCTGCTGCCGCTCAAAGGCCTTGTTCGCCGCGGCCTCGGCGCTCATCAGCGCCATCACGCCAAAGGGGTTTCCGCCCGCCGCCGCGAGGTTGGCCAAATTGTTGACGATACTGATTCCCGTGCTCCCCAAAAAGCGTCCTGTCGGGCTCAGACCTTCCAGCGCTCTTTCCTGCATCCGGGCGCCCTGCATCATCATCTGGCTTCCCCGGGACTGGGGATCCACCGGCTTGTCGTTCTCCTCGCGCCACTGCGCGATCTCATCTCTCGCGCTCCGCAGATTCTCCTCTGCCTGGCGATATTCGTCACTGTCCTGTCCATAGACAAACTCCGCGCTCTTCAGCGCGTTCAGTGCCGCCTCGTACCGGTCGCTCAGATCTGTCTCGTTGTAGGCGTCCACGTTCTTCCCCGCCTGCTGCAGGGTCTCAAGCAGGTACACCGGCGAGGCTGCCATGTTCTGGCCGATGCTCTCCAGCCCGGCGCCCACGCGGGTACCCGCTGTGGTTCCGGCCACGCTCTCCAGCTTTCGCTGCGCCTCCTGCACCCGTTTCTCCGCTGCCGCCTGCTCCAGCGGATCCCGCTCGCCCTGGCTGTAATCGTAATCGTTCAGCGCGTGCTGTGCCGCGGCCAGCTCCCGCTGGGCATCCGCGATCTCCTTTTCCCGGGTGTAGGAAAACCTTGTGGGGATCGCCCCCGTTCTCTGCGCTTCTGCCGCCGACGCCAGCTGATCCCGCGCCTGCTCCATGCTCCGCAGGCGGTCTGCCGCGGCGGCCTTGGGCGCGGGCGTATAGCTGCCCGTCCCTTCCATGATCTCCTCCATGCTCCGCATGGGCTTGGTAGCGGAAGGCCGCAGGGAAAGACGCTGATTCACGGCATTTTTTTGACCGCCGCCCAGATCTGCCGCAGGCTGGCTTCCGGCTCTTTCTGCCAGCTCCGGCCGGCTCTGTGCCTGCCACTGGGCAAAGTTTTTCGGTTTTTCCGCCGTCGGCGCTGCAGCCGCATTCTGCACGTTCGGCGCTGCGGATTCCGCAGCGCCGTTTTTCTCATTCTGTTTCTTTTTCCATTCGGCAAAATTCATGCTTTCGCCTCCTTATGTTCCGTAAGCATCCAACAGGTATCGTGCATAATCCGCCAGATAATCCTGATAGGTTTCATACTGTGCTTCCGCCGAGGTCGGGTGATCCTTCTTGTTCTGCGCCCAGTCCTGCTTATCCCAGAAACGTCCGGCATACTCTCTCGCCACGCCCTTGTGCAGCAGCCAGTCTCTCGCCTCCGTGCGGTTTTCAAAGCGCAGGTTGTTCAGCTCCTCCTGCTCCTGCTCCGCCGTCTCCTGTGCTTCCGCCCATCGTTGATAATCCGCCCAAAGGCCGCCGCTGCTGCTGAAACCATACTTCTGGTAGTTCGCCTTCTGCCCCAAAAAGCTCTGCGGATTTCCGCTCTCCTTTGCCGCTGCAAACAGCCCTTCATAATCCAGTCCTTCGCTTGCGTCGTTCGCGCTGCTTCCGCCGCCGCCCGACGAAGATCCTCCGCTTCTGCCGCTGCTCCCCGAAGAGCTTTTCCGCAGTGTCTGCAGATCCGGCTCGATCCCCAGCGCCCGCAGGCCGCTGTAATCTCCGTACTGTGCGGCCAGCTGCGCCGCCGCCAGCTGCCGCTGATAGGCGTCGTTGTCTCTGCTGTAGGCCAGCTCGTCCGCATATCTCTCGTCCGTGATCTGATCCCGCCCCTGCTGATATCTCAGGTTCCGGTCGTCGGCAAATTGTCCATAGGCAAATCCCCGGTCGGTGTTGTACTGTCCCAGCTCGTTGAGGTATCTGCTGTAGCTGTCGCTCTCCAGCCCCCGCAGCATATCAAGCCGCTGCAGCTGATCGTCCCCCTCCCGGAGGTACATATCATACGCCAGCTGATAGAGCTCCGGGATCTTGTCCGCCATCTGCGCAGCATAATAGTTTCCCGCCTGAGCCGCCGCCGTCATCGCCGCCGTGGAGGGCATGCCGCCCGTCATGGCGGCATACTGTCCCATCACGTCCTCCGCTGCTCGTCTGCCCTCTCGGGCATACTCTTTTTTGTAGGCTGCATATCGGGGATCGCTTTTCGGATCATATTCAAAGGGCTCCCGGTTCAGGATCTGCTGTGCCCACTTGTCGATCTGATCCTGATAGCTGGAGATATACTGCGGGGCAGAGGCATAGGTAAATTGCTTTGTGGCCGGTGTCCGAACATAGTCGCTGCCGTCCGCACCGCCGCTATAGCCATAGCTCGCCCGCAGCTGCTCCGCCGCGTCATGGGCTGCCCGCTGGCCTGCCTCGTCTCCTGCCGCTCTGGCCGCCCTCCATTGGCTTTTATATCCGTCCAGCTTGCGCAGATCGTCCTCGCTCATATAGACGCCGTCTGCCCCCGGACGATAGTCCTGGGTCTCATAGGTCACCGGCTGCACAGGCTTTTCATAGGTTACCGGCTCACGCGACGCCTGCACCAACTCTTCGTTCTCCGGATCCTCCGGCCGTCTCCTGGTCAGTCCTCCCGAATAAAACGGCATGTCATCTCCTCCTCTCGCTTCCGTCCAAAAACTCCTGCCCGACCGCGTACAACGTCCACGCCTTGTCCGCGCTCAGCCGCAGGGCATAATGATCGCATCTCCGGATGGGCACGGTGAGATATCGGCTGCTCTTTTCGCCCAGCGTCCAGCTGTCCGCCTCCTCCCACGTTCCACCGTCATAGCGGATCTCCGCCGTCAGCGTGGCGGTTGTCTCCGCCTCCGCCCGGATCCACAGGCGCGTGACGTGCTTGGAGTCAAAGCTCCCCCACTCCCAGTCTCCAAAGGTGACGCTGCTCTCCACGTCGCCTTCTGTCAGCATACCGCTCGGCACGTTCGGGGTGCCTCCCGCCAAAAGCAGTCTCTCATTTGTCCAGTCCGCCATCCACAGTCCATCCTTCCAGGCGATTGCGGTGATCATCGGGCTGTCCTCCTTGTGCCATGCTCCGGTCTCATAGGATAACAGCTCCCACCTGTTTGTCCAGGTTTCATCCTGATACCGTGCAGACACGACGTACCGCACGCCGTCCGATCCTCCGGTTGCCAGATCATAGCTTCTGTGGAGCGCTTTTCCGATGGGAACGGGATAGCTCCCCCGACACGCTACGAATCCGGCTCTCGATAGATAGATCAGGCTTTCTCCCGCCACAGCCATGCTCCAGTGGTTATTCTTCTTCACACCCAGCGTGCCTTCTCCCACCAGCTCAAAGTTCTGCGGCCGTGTTCCATTCACCTTGAACACCCTGTTCTCCTTGAAAAACATCGGATGCCCCATGTACGAAATACATCCGGTAAAGTCCCCCGGCGTGCCGGTGCTCACGCTCCAGCTGTCCGTGCTCAGACCGTCAAAGACGTTCCAGTTGAAAGGATCCCCCAGCTTGCTGCAATAGATCGTGTCTCCCTTACAGCCCCACACCCGGTTTCCGTGGGAAAAGATAAAGTCCATTTCCGGCACTTCTCTCTTGACTGTGATCTGTTCTGCCGTTGTCGTTACGGTCTCAAAAGTGTTTTCGTCAAAGAGAAGCTCACTCGGTCTCTTTTCACGAACGATTGCCGTGACGTTGTTCCCTTCCTCCGAAGATCCCGAGATCGTCACCGCATCCCCTACGTTAATGTCCCCCCAGTCTTGGCTGTTGTTCTTATCCAGGACACACCTTCCCGGTCGATCCTCCCCCCAGGTCTTGTTTTTGAAAAAAGCATCCACCGTAATGCTGTACTCCAGTTGCTCCACATTGCCTTCGCTGTCCACAAGGATCATCTCCGGGCAGATGATCACTCTCTCCCCCAGCGCCGCCCACGTGTGCTTCGCACTGCTGCGCATCATCGTGCTGCTCCCAACGGGGTTGTCTCCCTTGTAAAGCTGCCGCCCGACGATCCTCCAAAGCGAATTTGCCGCAAAAAGGCCTCCTTCGCTGATTCGCATGGTCTGCACCGTTCCTCCGCTCCCGTAGATGTATCGCTTTCTCCGCGTCTGCAAAAGCGGCCATTCCTCCGCACACATGTTTTGCATGTCATAGATCGCACCGTTCCCGGCCGCCTTCCGGCGATCCACCCCGGCAAAGGTTGTCTGCACGCTCCGCCTCAGGTCTCCCCGCTTGTACAGCTGCGCAAGCTCTGTCGTCATGTTTCATTCCTCCGTCACATACTGTCCAGCAATTTCTTCAGCTCCAGCAGCGCCTCCTGGCTGAAGTTTTCCACGCCGATATGATTGATCCGGTACTGCATTTCTTCCTCCAGCCGGTGCAGCCTCTCGTCTGTCTCCCGGATGGCTTCCTCCATCCGTCTTTCGGCATCCGCCGTCATAAAGTTCCCCGGCATGGTCCGCTCCCCTTTCCCTCCGGCGCGGATGTGGGCAGCGCCAGAAACTTTCTGTGCAGATCGTCCATCACGCCGTTTGCGCCCAGGTTGTGATACTGCTGCCAACAGTTTTCAAAGTTTTCCCTGGCATAGATGGGTGCCCAGCCCTGCTCGCTGTATTTGTTCCAATCCGAGATCATCTGTGCACGCAGCAGCGCCTGCACGCCCAGCCGCACGCCCTTGATCTGGTTGTAGCCGATCTTCAGGATGGCCGCCAGCGCCGCCGGGATCCCCAGTACGCACATCCACTGATACACGCTCATTTGCTGCCCGCCCCCTTCAATAGGTAATACCTCGGCCATCTTCCGGTGCAGTCCCCGTCCAGAACCTCGGGGCTGGCCAGCAGCAGCTCGCCGCTCACGGTGACAGACTTGCGCCGGTAGGGAGTGGCATACTTGCCCGCGTACAAGCCCGGGTCGGCGATGATCAGCTTGCCGTCCAGCTCGCCCAGCACGGTCATGTAATGCCCGCCGGTGGAAAACATCCCCCGCCCGGCCACGTTGCAGATGGCCACGCCGCCGGCTGCCAGATGGGCGCGCAGGGCGCCGATGCTGCTTGTGGTGGTGCAGTGCAGCGGGAAGGTGGCGCACAGACGGTCGGTGAGCCGGCGCATGTCCGTCCCGCCGGGCACTCTGGCGCCCCAGCTTTGTGCATACTGCGCCATCCCCCGCACGCTGACGCTCACCCCACAGGCCGCGCCCACCGCCATCACCGCCGCGCACACGCCGCAGCCTCCGCTTTTGACGGTGGCTCTCTCATATCCCTTTGCGGGATAGGGGATGCTCGCAAAGTCATTTTGATTCACCAAAAGTCCTCGCAGCTCCCGCACCCAGCGGGTCTTGCCTCCCTTGGAGGTGGGATAGGTCACCGGCCACAGCCCCGCCAGCGTCCGCGCCCCGACGGTGCACAGGTCGCCGGCGGCGATGTAGCTCTTGGGGTCGGCCGCGCCGGTCTCCGTCAGCACGGAGATTCGCTTGTAGGCCATGGCCTTCACAGGGACGCACCCTCTTCCTCGCTGTACTCCGGTGCGGGCAGCTCGCCCTTCTCCGCCTCGATCTCGGGCAGGGACTCCGGCTCCTTGTCCTTGCCCGAAAAACCGTAATTGAATTCACACACCACCGCCTCGATCAGGGCGTCCATCTCCAGCTTGGAGATGGGGATGCCCTTTTCGCTCAGCATGGCCACGATGCCCTCCTCCGCCTTTTCCAGCTTTGCGGCGCCGTCCATATCGTGATAGAGCTGCTCCACTGCCTTGACGCAGGTGCGCACCACGGCCTGCTTGGTCTTGTCATTGACGTGCTTTTGGTAGATGGCCTTGAGCTGCAGGCCGATCCAGCCCGCCAGACCGGACAGGGCGGTGATGATGACGGGCAGCAAGAAATTCACAAAAACCTCACGATCCATCCCTTACGCCTCCTCCATCTCGCCGGAGGTCTCGCCCTCCTCGGGGATCTCCTCCTCCGGCTGGGGCTCCGGAGCGGGTTCGGGATCGGGCGCCGGCTCCAGCGCCTCATAGAAAGCGTCCTTTGCCGCGTCAGACAGCCAGCCGTAGCGCTGGGTGTCCTCGATCAAAATGATGGCGTACTCCTCCGTGAATTCGCCGGATCGGACACAGGCGATAAATGCGTCGATCACTCGTTTTTCTCTTTTGGTCATGGTCTTTTCCTCCTTTTAACCATTTGCATTTTCCAGCACGACGGCTCTCAGCTCGTCGATCTGCTTTTGCAGCATAATGACATCGTCCACATAGTAGGTCAGCTCGGTGCTGCCGTCCGCGCTCCGCAGGGCGTTTTTCCCGCGCAAAAGCCGGATTTGCTGGGGCGTGAGCTGGTAGGTCGTGCCCGCGCCGTCAAGATCGACCACCTGTGCCCCATTGGTTGGTGTTGTGCCGTCGGCGTACACGTCCATACTGGATATCCACCGTCCCATCAGCGCCTCGCCGTTATAAGAGCTGTAATAAGGCCGCACCGTCAGCGTCCCCTTTTGCCAATCCAGCGTACCGCCGTAGACCGTCAGCGGGGCGCCCTCGCCGTCAACAAAGGCGGCGGTGTGCAAATCATCCAGCGCAATGTACAGGCTCGGGACGACGCCGTTCGTGTTGTTCGCGAGGTGGTAGCTGAGAGCACCAGAAGCGTTCACGCTGCGCTCGTTGTGGGCGTTCAACGGGTAGGTAGACGCGAGCCACCAGTGGCGGGCGGTAGTCCCCTGATACTTGATGCGGTCTGCGTTTTTATTAAGCGGTTTCCACATCGAGTAGGCCGTCCGGCGCGTGACGTTGCCGTCCGCATCCACCGGGCCCTCCGCGATGGAGTTGTTCTGGCTCCCGAAAATGTCCAGCATCGTGTCGAGCTTGACGAGATCCTCGATGTCCTCGTAGCCGTACCCGTCAGCGATAGGCAGCGCATAGCGAGTGCGGACTTTGCAAAGCACAGCCTTGAGCTTGGGATCGAGCGTGTGGAGGAAGCCCTCGGGCAGAGTAGCCATAGGTCTCGACCAGATCGTGGCAGGCGTGAAGGTCATCGTCTCTTCATCGGAGTTGAGATACTGGCGCATGAAGCTGGTGCTCCAGCGGTTGCTGCCGCATTGCTGGCGCTGTGTAAAATTGATATAGTCTCCCACCTTGTAGCTGGGATTGCTGGCGGTCGTCGTGCCAAGGCTCGTGCCCTCGCTGCCCTCGGTAGTAGCCAGGCCCTCTTCGATGACAGTCGTTCGATCCGCGTCATAGGTCGTGAACGTGCCGGCGAGAACCTTGGCTTTGCCGTAGTCGGCGTTGGAGGACTGATATGTGCCCATGTAGCTGTGGCGGATGCCACCGCCGACAGGGACGGGCTGTGTGGTGGTGAACTGGAACGTGCCGTCCTCTGCGGTGCCTCCGTTGTAAGCGCCATGATCCAGTGTCACGTTGTAAGTGCCGGCGGGCAGCGCAGTGCCGGAGATGCCCAGCCACGCAAGGCTCTCTGCCGTGATGGCAAAAAGATACTGCTGGGGGTCAAAGGGGATTTTGCCATAGCTGACGATGTTTTTGGCACCCACAGTAAGCACATGGCCGATGGAGGTGTCCACGGGGACATCCTCGTCGATGCCCATCCAGTCCCAGTCTGCGGGGTCTGCAATCGTCCTCGCCTGTGCCAGCGTCGCCCCGGTGTGCCCGGAGATAGGTCGGATGTTGTCCGGGCTGGGGTCGCCGCTTCCGGCTTGGATCGGCTCCAGTGTTGTGATGCACTCGATGGCATTCATGGCGGCCGCATCGTCCACGGTGACGAGCTCGCCGCTGACGGTGGCTTGGGTGAGGGGTCGGCTTGCGTCCAGTTGCCAGATGGCGTCGCTCAGCGCTTCCGCATCTGCCCGGGCGCTGGCTGCAGATCCCGCCGCCGCTGTCTCGGCCTCCTCCGCAGCTCCCTGCGCGGCCTCCGCCGCCGCCTGCGCCGTCTGGGCGGCCTGGGCGGCCGTCTGAGCTGCCTGCTTGGCTGCTTCCGCGTCCTCTGCATCCTGCTCCACATCCTCCGCGATGGCTGTCATGGTCTGGATCTTCTGGTTTCCCATCTCCGCCACCTGGTTGGCCAGGGCGTTGATCTCCTGCTCTTTTCCGGTCGCCAGCGCAGACAGGTGATCCTCCAGCTCTCCGGTTCGCTGCTCCACCGCCTGAATGGCATTGTCCCTCTGCAGCTCGATGTTCGCCACCGCTCGGTCTTCCTCTTCGCGCACAGCCGCTCTGGCGTTCAGGAGTGCTTGTTCTGCCGCTTCCTGCGCGTCTTCTGCCGCTGCTGCAGCCGTTTCCGCCCGGGACTGCGCGGTTTCCGCTGCAGCCTTGGCCGCTTGTGCCTCTACCACCGCCGTGCGGGCGCCCCGCTCAGCCGCTTGTGCCGCGGTGCGCGCTCCAAGCGCATTTCCACTGGCATTCACCGCCGCCGTCCTCGCAAGCTCAGCCCCCTGCTGTGCATTTTGTGCGCCGGTTTGTGCAAGCTCGGCCGCGTTCCGGGCGCTTTCCGCCGTCTCCTGCGCCTCTTCCGCAGCTGCTTGGGCTGTTTCTGCGGCCGCTTGGGCATCCTCTGCCGCCGCCTGGGCTGCTTCCGCTGCCGTCTTGGCCGCCTGCGCCTGCGCGAGTGTGGCCGCCTCCACCGCGGTCTGCAGCTCGCTCAGATCGGCCGCCTCCTGCCATTCTCCCGATCCGTCTGCCGCCCGGTATTCCAGCACGCCATCGCTCACTCTCAGCTCTATGCCCGGACCCACCAGGCTCATCAGCCACTCTTCCTCCGTTCCCACAAATCCGTGGCGCACGGCGATTCCGTAGGCGGAAAGGTACCAATGGGGATGATCCTTTCTCACGGTCTTCCTCCTTCCTCGAAGACGATCACCGACCGGCCGTCTTCGGTGTGATATTCCGCACTTCTCACCTGGCTGCGGTTCACCCATTTCCGATATTCCAGCATCGCCTTATTGCACGCCGCCATGGCGTTGCTGTAGCGGTCATATTCGCCGTTGGCATAGTAGATCTTTCCCTCCAGCCAGTGGACGTACAGTCCGTCATAGGGGTGCGGGACGATCAGCAGAGCGTCTTCGTCGTCCGGCAGCTTGTAGCTGACCCACTCCGATCCGCCTGCAAAGTCCAGCACGATCTGACCGTCCAGCTCGCTGAGGTATTGACACAAAAGCTCGTCCTCCACCAGACTTCCGCTTCCCGTCAGCGTCTTCGCCTGGGCGATTGCTTCTCCGATGGTCATTTGTCCTCCCTTCTGCGCAAGCACGGCGCGGCAAGCCGCAGAGGGTCACGCCCTCCGTCGCTTGCCGTGCCGTGTCACAGTCTGTTTTTCTGTCTCGCGGATATTGATGCTTTAAAGATCTGCCAGCGCCTGTCTGCTCTCCCGCTGGATCTTTTCATAGGCCTTCCGGTTGGCTCTCTCCTGCTCAACCGAGTGATCGTAGACCTCCTTGAATTTCCGCTTGATCTTGACGGTTTCCCCCCGCATCACCCGGACGTTCTCGCCGTTGACGCTCAAAAAGAGGGGCATATCCCGCTCCGGATCGATGCTCGGTGCATAAAAGTCCACCAGCTCCTCGCCGGGATCGACCTTGGTCTTCTTGTCCTTCAGCTCCTCGCCGGGATCGATCTCGGTCTTCTCGATCTTGTCCTTCTCCACATTCTGATTGCTCATGGTTTCTCCTTTCTATTTATGGGGATTCCCCGCCGGGGCTTCCGGCGGGGATCCGTTTGTTTGTCTTTAGTCGCTGGCCGTGCTCTCCACGCGCACCATGTACTGCTCCACCAGGATCTCCGCAGCCTTCACGCCCTTCCAGCCGACAGTGGCTCTCTGGTTCAGGGGGTCGTTGGAGCCGCCGGATCCCAGCTGTTTAACGATGTGCTCCACACCGTTGCCGGAGATGGGCGTCACGCCATAGGCGTCCCGGCCAAAGATCAGGGTGGAATACACATCCGCATTGTTGGCGCCGGCATTTTTAAACACCTTTGCACGGGTGTTCTCGATGAAGCGGACGCCGTACAGACGGCCGATCTCGTTTTCATAGATCTCGGTGGTGTCTGCATACGTGTGGGGTTCTTCCCACTTGAGGTCGCTCATCAGGTCATACTTCACGCTGGGATGGATGATGCCGATGTAATAGCCGTTGATCCGGGGCGCGTCCTGTGCCTCCAGATCACGCACGGCCTTGCGCACGTCGTCCACAGTGATATTGCACTCGCCGTCCACAGGGGTCAGCGCCGCGCGGGTGGTTTTGCCGCCGCAATACCGCACAACGGTACCGGCATTGAGCACATCCCGGGTGGTGCCGTCCATGGTACGGCCGGCCTGGCTGGCGATCAGCTTGGTCGCCTGGATGACGTTGTTGTCGATGGCCGTCATAATCAGCATATCGCTGAGGGTGACATAGCCGCCGTACTGCTTGACGGTTGCCGTGATCACGCTCACGTTCAGGTTCTGGCCATCCGGAGTGACGCCCTCGGTCAGAGGGGTGGTCAGCTCGGGCAGGCTGTCATAGCGCCGGAACTCGATGGTCTTGCCGCCGTTTTTGGGGATGGGCGCCTGCTGGCCAAAGCGGTCGTGGATCAACTCCGCCTCCATCAGGTCGATGAGATAGTCGGAGTAGTAGGTCTTCATTTCCGGGGACAGGTCGTTCCCGGTGGTGTTGGCCGTGGTAACCTGGGTGTTTGGGTTGGCATCAAACAGGTTGAGCACCATCGGCAGCATCAGCAGTCTTTCGATGATTAAGTCTTTCATGTTTCTCCTTTCCTGGGGTCAAAGCACGATCTTCTCCCCCATTGCAACGCGTCTGGCGATCTCCTCTCGGTCTTTTTTTGTAAACTTACTGGGATCGCTCTTTCGGATGAAGGGGCTCTTTGCCGCCGCGCCGTTTTCCTGCGGCCTTGTGCCCCTCGCTCTCACATTGTCTGTCACCGCCCGCTCGGTCTGCATGGCCATGGTGGTCATTGCATCTCGCGTCAGCTGATCAAAGTGTCGCACTTTGAACGCCTGCTCCATGGGGACGCCGGCTCGCAGCATGGACAAAAAGTCCTTGTCCTGCACCTCTGCTTTCAGGTCAAATCCGGGGTACCGCTGCTTCAGGCTCTCCGCCTCGGCATACCACGTCTGCAGCTGTGCGTCCGCTCTCATCTGTCCCTGGGTGCGCTGCTGCTCCCGCACAAAGGCGGCATTCTCCCGCCGCAGCCGCTGCATCTCTTTGTATGCCTCTACGCTCAGGCCGGCTTCCTCGGCCGCCTCCTGCCAATAGCCGTCATCCTTTTCGATGGCGGCCATCAGCCCCTGCGCGTCGTCTGCTTTCACGCCATACCGCTGTGCCAGCAGCTCCATGATCGGGGTCTGGCTGCTCAGCCGATCCTGCATCGTCTTTGTCTCTGCAAAGCGACGGTTGATCAGCTTTTGGGTATCCTCGGTGTACATGTCTTTATACTCGCCCTGGATCAGCGCCTGCCACGCTTTCCGCTTTTCCTCCGCTGTGCTGGCGGTGGTGATGATCTCGCTCTGGCTCCCGGCGGCAGAGCCCTGCCCGCGTTCCGGCTCGATCCCTTCCGCGGATGGATCTTTTCCGAAAACGACGTTTGCAAATTCGCCCGATTTTCCCCGGCGGGTGGTTCCGGGGGCTGCCGTTGTCTCGCCCGTTTGTGCTTCTCCGGCCGCCGGCGCGGCGCCCTCTCCTGCGTCAAATAGGTTCAGGATCATCCGGATCCGCTCGATCTTTTTGATCTTCATGTTTGCTCCTTTCGCGGGTTTTGCCGCCCGTGTCGGCTCTATCTTCGCGGATTAAGGCTCCGTGTGCCTGTCTATCGGATCCGCAGGCTCCCGCCCGCGGGATCACGCTTCCAAAATCGCAGCCCGCACCGTCTGCGGGTATGCTTGCTGCAACAGCAGCGCGTCCACCTGTGCCAGCTCCCAGATCGCTCTGCAGGCCGTTCTGTCTCCCGCAAAGGAGATCACCGCTTCCCCGCTGCTCAGTCTGCTTTCGTGCACCGTGACGTCATTCCGGCACATCGCCCATCCGGCGACCGCCGTCATCAGGTTCGAGATGGCAGCACACACCTCCGGTGCTCCGGTGGCATGCCCTTTTGCCTCGATCTTCCACAGGTCTTTGCCTTCCTGCAAAATGATTTCCGTCACGTCACTCCACCTCCGGGGTGGATCGCTTTGCCAGGCGCTGTCCATACCCCGTCATTGGGGTCTGCGCCTGAAGGATCCTTGCGCTCTCGCTCTCTCCCATGCCTGTCGGCGCCGGCGCTCCCGCTCCCGGCGCGCCTCGCCTCGGCTGCACGTCGGTCAGCGCCGCAGCATTTCCATCTCCCGTGAGCGTGGCCACCATGGAGGAAAGCTGCTGCACCTGTGCGCCCAGCTGCTCCACCATCTTGAGGAGGGTCTGTCCCTCTCTCGCCTGCTCCCGAACCTTGTCGATCCCCTCAAAATCCATCATCTCCAGCGCGCCCAGCGCTTCCTGCGCCCGCTCCGGATTGAAAAAGCCGAGGCCGTACAGCTCCTTTGCCCTTTCGTTCTGCTCCATCCTGGAAAAAGGATTTTTCTTCTGCGCCCGCATTTTGAGGTCAAAGACCGGCACGCGGTAGAGCGGTGCGCCTCCGGCATCCGTCCCGATCTGCTGCTCCCGCATTCCACTGTTGTCAAAGTCTACAAAGCTATAGTCGCCTCCGGGTCCGGTGACGCGGAAGGCTCTGCGCTCGGTGTAAAATTGCCGGATCAGCTCCACACACAGCTTGCACACCTCCGTGTGCGTTCGGTAGGACGAGGCGATGATGTCCCGGCTGGACTTATTTCCCGCCTCCTGCAGCGCCGCGATGGCCGACGCAGCCGTCACGCCTCCGGTCTTTCCGCCGGAATTGACGTCCCGGTTGGCGCTTGTCTCCTTCAGCTCGTCGATTTTCAGCTGTGCGATGTTGACATAGATCCCGCTCAGCGGGTCATATGCCACCTCCCGCAAATGCAGCTCGTCCAATCCGCCCTCCACGTGGATGAGTTTCTTGCTTTTGTCCAGCAGATCCGCTTCGTTCATCCCCGTGTTCCCGCCGATGAAATATCTCCGGTTTGTGGCCTCGAGGGCATTGTCCAGGATGCTGCCGAAAAGGCGATCAATGTAGGTCTGAGGATCCTTGCAGATCGCCACATATCCAAATCCGCAGGGCGTACCCTTTTCGGGATAAAGCACGTCCATCACGATGGGATATCGGCCGTGGTCATAAAATCCTCTCTCCCGGAATGCCGGGTCATTTTCCGAGGCGTACAGCACGGTATTCCCGCAAAATTTGCAATAGTGCAGCAGCTGGCGGCCGCTCGGTGCCCGCAGCTTATAGTACCAGTCCACCACAATCGACTTCCCGCTGTTGTCGACTTGGTCGTCGTATAGATACTGCTTGACATCGATCTGGGTGCCGCCCAGCTTGCCCCTGAGCTGGGGATATTCCTCCTCCAGCAAGTCCTGATCCACCAGCTCCACCAAAAAGAGATTCCGGCTGTCCTGCAGATCGGTGATCCCCGGTTCCCAGTACAGCTTCAGCAGATCGACCACGCGAATGCTGATGTCTCCCAAACCGTTTTCCTTCCCGCCGTCCCAAAAAACGCCGTAGGCTGCGGTTCCGTGCTTGAGCTTTTCCCAGCAAGCGTGGTCATAGGCCTGGTCGTACCCGTTGTTTTCCAGCACCACCGGCAGGATCTCTCCCAGCACCTTCGCGCTCTCCTCGTCGCTCCTCTCTCTCGGCAGCACCACCGGCTCCGGCACATTGTCCATCATGTCCGCGTGCTTGTTCATGATGCTGTTGAAAAGCCAGGCGGACGTAGGCTCACTGATCGCTTTCCCCGGGCAATCCTTCTTTTTCTTCCGCCCGATCGCCTCCCAGTGCCGCAGCTGCCACCACAGCTCAT
>CADBTM010000210.1 GCA_902797555.1 Oscillospiraceae bacterium | reverse complement strand
GCGTCGTGACAAGCGCCGCAGTTCTCACTGGAAGCTGGCTCTGCCCGGCCTGGTGAAGTGCCCCAAGTGCGGCGAGCCCGTTCTTTCCCACAGAGCCTGCAAGGCTTGCGGATATTACGCCGGCCGTAAGGTTTTGGAAGTTGCGGAGGAAAAATAAAGCAGCATAAGAAATGGAGAGGGCGTCGGTCTTCTCCATTTTTTCGTGAAACTGCAAGAGGGAGGCGAAGCGCATGTCCGCCGTCATCACCGGCGTCGATCCCCGTTCTCCGGCGGACAAGGCCGGCCTGCGGGTGGGGGAGACCCTGCTGCTCATCGACAATCATCCCATCCACGATGTGATGGATTACAAGTTTTATTCCTACGACCCCCGCATCGCCCTTACCGTGGGCGAAGCGGACGGGCAAAAACGCACCGTCCACGTCCGCAAACGGGAGGGGGAGGATCTGGGCCTCACCTTCGAGACCTATCTGATGGACACTCAGAAGGGGTGCGCCAACCGCTGTGTCTTCTGCTTTATCGACCAGCTCCCCCGGGGCATGCGTAAAAGCCTGTATTTCAAGGACGATGACGCCCGCCTGTCCTTCCTTTTGGGCAATTACATCACCATGACCAATCTCAGCGACGAGGACGCCGACCGCATCATCCGCATGCGCATCTCGCCGCTGAACATCTCGGTGCACACCACCGATCCCGATCTGCGCACCAGAATGCTGGGCAATCCCCGGGGCGGGGACAGCCTGCGGCATCTCTATGCCTTTGCCCGGGCGGGGGTAAAGATCCACGCCCAGATCGTCTGTTGCCCCGGATGGAACGACGGGGAGCAGCTGGCCAAAACGCTCTCCGACCTGTCCGACCTCTATCCCTCGGTGGAAAGCGTTGCGGTGGTGCCGGTGGGGCTCACCCGCCATCGGGAGCACCTGCCCCATCTGGAGCCTGTCACCGAGGAAAAAGCCCGTGACATCCTGCGCGTCATTGACGGGCAGCGGGAAAAGAATCAGGCGCAATACGGCGTTTCGGTGGTTTCGGCCGCCGACGAGATCTATCTCAAGGCCCATCTGCCCATCCCGGCGCCCGATTATTACGAGGGCTATCTCCAGCTGGACAACGGCGTGGGGCTGATGGCGCTTTTTGAGGAGGAGCTGCGGGGCGCGCTGAGGATGGAGGACGAAAACCTGCCTGCGCCCAGTCCCTTCACCATCGCCTGCGGCATGGCGGCGGCGCCCTTTATGGAGCGCATGTGCGGACTGATCCGGGAAAAATGCCCCGGACTGACCTGGCAGGTCATCGGCATCCGCAACGAGTTTTTCGGCGAGACGGTGGACGTCTCCGGTCTGGTCACCGGCGGCGACCTGCGCCGCCAGCTGGAGGGAAAGGATCTGGGCAGCCGTCTGCTGCTGCCCATCGTCATGCTGCGGGACAAGCAGAACGTCTTTTTGGACGACGTGACCCAGCCCCAGCTGGAGGAGGCGCTGGGCGTCCCCGTCCGTGCGGTGGACATCGACGGAGGAACCTTCCTCGACACCGTGCTGGAATATATCTGAAATTGAAAAAACAGGGAGGAATTGCCATGGAAAAACCGGTCATTGCCATCGTCGGCCGACCCAACGTAGGGAAATCCCTGCTGTTTAACAGAATCACAGAAAAGCGCACCGCCATCGTGGAGGATACCCCCGGCGTCACCCGGGATCGGATCTACGGCGAGGCGGAATGGCGCAACAAGCCCTTTGTGGTGGTGGACACCGGCGGCATCGAGCCCCGGTCGGACGATCAGATCCTCAAGTTCATGCGCCAACAGGCGCTCATCGCCATCGACCACGCCAACGTGGTGGTGCTGGTCACCGATATCCGCACCGGCGTCACTGCCGCCGACGAGGAGGTGGCCGCCATGCTGAAAAAGGCGCAAAAGCCCATCGTGCTGGCGGTGAACAAGCTGGACGCCCCCGGCGAGCCTCCCGCAGAGTTTTACGAGTTTTACAATCTGGGCGTGGGCGATCCGGTGGGCATCTCCGCCCTCCACGGCAACGGCACCGGCGATCTGCTGGACGCCTGCTTCGCCCTCTTCCCCAAGGACGCGTGGGATGAGGACACCGCAGACGAGGGCATCCGCGTGGCCGTCATCGGCAAGCCCAACGCCGGAAAGAGCAGTCTGGTCAACTTCGTCACCGGCGAGGAGCGGGTGATCGTCAGCGATATTCCCGGTACCACCCGGGACAGCATCGACAGCCGCGTGACCCGCGGCGACGATGTGTTCACCTTTATCGACACCGCCGGCATCCGCCGCAAAAGCAAGGTGGACGAGGCCATCGAGCGCTTTTCCGTGCTGCGCGCCCAGATGGCCATCGAGCGGGCGGACGTGTGCGTGCTCATGATCGACGCCTCCACCGGCATCACCGATCAGGACACCAAGATCGCCGGCCTCGCCCACGAGGCGGGCAAGGCGGCCATCATCGCCGTCAACAAGTGGGATCTCATCGAAAAGGAAACCGGCACCCAAAGGGAGTTTGAAAACAAAATCCGCACCGAGCTGGCCTATATGCCCTATGCGCCCATGATCTTTTTCTCGGCAAAAACCGGCCAGCGGGTGGAAAACCTCTTTGCCCTCATCAAAAAGGTGCACGAGGCCGCCTGTACCCGCATCACAACCGGCAACCTCAACGCCATTCTGGCGGAGGCCACCGCCCGGGTCCAGCCCCCCACCGACAAGGGCCGCCGGCTGAAGATCTTTTATATCACCCAGGCCGGCGTTCAGCCGCCCACCTTTGTCTGCTTCTGCAACGACGCAAAGCTGTTCCATTTTTCCTATCTGCGCTATCTGGAAAACCAGATCCGTCAGGTCTACAAGCTGGAGGGCACTCCGGTGAAAATGGTGGTACGGCAGCGGGGAGAAGACATCTGAGAAAAAAGAAAAATGCCTGTCCGAACGGACAGGCATTTTTATATTGAATTCAGATCGCACGGGTGACCTTGCCGGAACGCAGGCAGCGGGTGCACACGTTGATGTGCTTGGGGGTACCGTCCACGATCGCCTTCACGCGGCGAACATTGGGCTTCCAAGCGCGATTGGTGCGTCTGTGGGAGTGGGAGACCTGAATACCAAAGGTCACGCCCTTGCCGCAAACATCGCATTTTGCCATTTCTCTGCACCTCCTTCGGCTTAGTCCAAAACGCATTTCGGACAAAGCCGAAAAGCGGCAACAAATATGTTAGCATATCTTTCTGCAAAATGCAAGAATTTTTTGAAAAAAACGGGAAAAATCCAATTTGCTTTCTCTTTTTGCTTGCTTGTGGCGCGGGAGGGGACTATAATATATAAAATAGTGCAAGAGAACACCACGGTCGGGAGGATGAGAGCAAATGGCGAACTATTCCGTAGAGCTGCATCAGATCATCAGCGAGTTTCATCTGGAAGTGATCTATGGGCCGGAGGACTATCTGGACAAGCTGATTTCCAATCGGTCGGTCTACCGTCCCGCCCTGCCCCTCACCGGGTTTTATCAGTATTTTGACGAGGGCTGCGTGCAGGTGATCGGCAAAAGCGAGGACTAT
>CADBTM010000209.1 GCA_902797555.1 Oscillospiraceae bacterium | reverse complement strand
AGGTGATCGGCAAAAGCGAGGACTATTATCTGCAACGCCTCACCCACGAGCAGCGGCTCCACAGTCTGGACGTGCTGCTCACCCACCAGATCCCTCTGCTGGTGCTGGCCAACGGAGTGGACGTGGCGCCCGAATACCTGGATATGGCAAAGGCACATCAGGTGCCGCTGGTGAAAACGCAGGAAAACGCCTCCGGCTTTGTGGCGGCGCTGTCCGCGTCCCTCAACGTCCATCTGGGCGAGCGGTGCACCGTCCACGGCGTGCTGGTTGAGGTCTACGGCGAGGGCATCCTCATCAAGGGCGACAGCGGAATCGGCAAAAGCGAGGCGGCTGTCGAGCTTTTGAAGCGCGGACACCGTCTGGTGGCCGATGACGCGGTGGATATCAAGCGGGTTTCCAACAAGACGCTGGTGGGCTCCGCCCCCGAACTGATCCGCTATTTTATGGAGCTGCGGGGCATCGGTGTTATCGACGTGCGCCGCATTTTCGGTACAGGTGCCGTCAAGCCCACCGAAAACATCAATCTGATCATCAATCTTCTCCGTTGGGAAGAGAACAAGCCCTATGACCGCATGGGTGAGGAGCAGCACTACGAGGAGATCCTCGGCATTCCCGTGGCCTCACTGGAGGTGCCCGTCCGCCCCGGACGCAATCTGGCCGTCATCATCGAGGTGGCCGCCATGAACAACCGCAACAAGAAAATGGGCTATAACGCTGCCAAAGAGCTTTCCGACAAGATCTATAACAGCATGCTGGAAAAGGCGGGGAAGGATTGATCCGTTCTGCCCGATCCGAAGAACACCCCCTTGGGGAAAAGGAGAAAGACACGCGCCGCTGGAAAACAGCGGCGCTTTTCATACAATGTCCTTTTTATCGGACAAAATAAGCCGTAAACTGTTGGTACAACAAGAGCAAGGAGGTCTTTGCCATGTATCGCATCCAATATGTTTACGGCCATTACAACGTATATGCTCCGTCGGGACGCTTCCTTTTTTCCGCCGACACCGAAAGCGAGGCATGGGAGGAAATCGACGCGCTGGAGGCTTGAGCAAACCGGAGGACGCCTTAGGACGGGTGAGGACGGAGGGAGCCAACGGCGAATTTGCCGTTTTCCGCGAGAAAGCGCACGAAAAAACCAAAAGTTCCGGGTTGACGGGCGGCGGAGGCGGTATGGTATACTGTTACAGTACGAGAAACGTACAGAGTACACAAGAAAGGTTTTGTTAATTTGCAACTGGAAGGAAAGAGCCTTCGCTCGGATTTTGCCCGTTACGTCACCGCTACCTCGCTCTCTTTGATGATCTTCTCCCTCTACGCCATGCTGGACGGCCTGTTCGTCGCCCGGGGCGTCAGCGAATACGCCATGAGCGCCGTCAATCTGGCCATTCCCATCATCAACGGCCTGTTTTCGCTGGCAGTGCTCTTTGCCGTGGGGACGAGCACCATCATCGCCATGCACCTTGCTCAGGGCAAGCGGGATGACGCCAACCGGCTGTTTTCTCAGAATATTTCGGTGCTGCTTTGTCTGGGCGTCACCATCACCCTGCTCATGCTGGTGTTCACCCGCCCGCTGGCCGGACTTTTGGGTGCCACCGACGAGACCCGCGCCTATCTGCACACCTATCTCCGCGGGCTGGCGCCCTTTGCCTCCTGTTATATGATCTCCTACAATCTGGAGATCCTGGTGCGCACCGACGGCCATCCAAAGCTGGCCACCGTCACGGTGGTGATCGGCTGTCTGTTCCACGCGCTGATGGACTATATCACCATTTTCGTGCTCAAGTGGGGCATCGTGGGCGCCGCCATTTCCAGCGGCTCCAGCCAGCTGCTCACCTGCATCATCTATATCTGCCATTTTCTCGGCAAAAACAGCACCTTCCGCTTTTGCAGATTCCGCTTTGACGGAAAGATCTACAAGCGGCTGCTGCCCATCGGTATTTCCGACGGCCTCACCGAGCTGTGCACCGGCTTGATGATCTTTATCTTCAACCACATGCTCCTGCGCCACATCGGCGCCGACGGCGTGGTGAGCTATACCATCATCGCCTATGTCAACACCATCGTGGTCAATCTGATGATGGGCGTGGGGCAGGGGAGCCAGCCGCTGGTGAGCTATCACGAGGGCAAAGGGGAAAAGGCCGCCTGCCGCACTCTGCTGCGCTATGGGCTGGTGACGGTGGCCGGGCTGACGGTCATCACCTTTGCGGGACTGTATCTATTCGCCCCTCAGGTGGTGCAGGCCTATCTGGCCGACACCTCCCAGAGCCTGCGGGACTATTCCGTGTTTGCTTTCCGGCGATACAGCTTTTCCTATCTGATGGTGGGATTTAACCTGCTGATCGCCGCCTATCTCACCGCGCTGGAGCGGGCGAAGGAGGCCATCACCATTTCGGTGGGGCGGGGACTGGTGCTGCAAACCCTTTCGCTGCTGCTGATGGCCGAGGTTTTCGGCGGCGGAGCGATCTGGTTCACCCCCGTCCTCTCCGAGGCGGTCACTCTGCTGATCTCCGCAGTGTTCCTGAGGAAATATCTGAAAAAAGCGTAAAACAAGAGCCTTGAAGCGATCCGCTTCAGGGCTCTTTTCCCATCGGGCGCAAATCTTCCGTATTTCCAAAAAATCCATAGACATTCCGGCAAAAATGCGGTAAAATATTACTATCATTGGCATTTCATGAATTCCACATATATAAGGAGGTCTGCACATGGTATCCGATGCCATGCTCAAGAAAATGGACGCCTGGTGGCGCGCCGCCAACTATCTCTCCGCGGGTCAGCTCTATCTGCTGGACAATCCGCTTCTGCGCGAGCCCCTCAAGCCCGAGCACATCAAGAAAAAGATCGTGGGTCATTGGGGCACCGTTCCCGGACAAAACTTCATTTACACCCACCTCAACCGCATCATCAATCAATACGATCTCAACATGATCTATCTCTCCGGTCCCGGTCACGGAGGCAACGCCATGGTGGCGCAGGACTGGCTGGACGGCTCGTACAGCGAGATCTATCCCAACGTCAGTCAGGACGTGGAGGGCATGCAAAAGCTGTTCAAGCAGTTCTCCTTCCCCGGCGGCATCTCCAGCCATGTGGCGCCCGAAACTCCGGGCTCCATCAATGAGGGCGGCGAGCTGGGCTACAGCCTTTCCCACGCCTTCGGCGCGGTCTTTGACAATCCCGATCTGATCGCCGCCTGCGTGGTGGGCGACGGTGAGAGCGAGACCGGTCCTCTGGCCACCGCCTGGCACAGCAACAAGTTTTTGAACGCCAAAAACGACGGCGCCGTGCTGCCCATCCTCCACCTCAACGGCTATAAGATCGCCAACCCCACCATCTTCTCCCGCATCTCTCACGACGAGGTGCGCAAATTCTTTGAAGGCTGTGGCTGGAAGCCCTATTTTGTCGAGGGCAGCGACCCCGAGAAAATGCACCGTCTGATGGCCGACACGCTGGACAAGTGCGTCCGCGACATCCGTCTGGCGCAAAAGCGCGCCCGGGAGGACGGCATCGTGGAGCGTCCCCGCTGGCCGATGATCGTTTTCCGTTCTCCCAAGGGCTGGACGGGCATCAAGGAGGCCAACGGCAAGCCCATCGAGGGCACCTTCCGCGCCCATCAGGTGCCGGTGGATATGAGCAAGCCCGAGCATCTGGAGCTGGTGGAAAAATGGCTGCGCAGCTATCGTCCCGAGGAGCTGTTCGATGAAAACGGCGCTCCCGTGGAGATGCTCCGCGAGCTTTCTCCCAAGGGCGACCGCCGCATGGGTGCCAATCCCCATGCCAACGGCGGCAAGCTGCTGCGGGATCTGCGCCTGCCCGATTTTCGGGATTATGCGCTGGACGTGCCCGCCCCCGGCGCCGTGGAGGCGCAGGATATGATGGAGCTGGGCGGCTATGTCCGGGATATCTTCAAGCTCAACCGGGAGGCGCGCAACTTCCGCGTCTTTGGTCCCGACGAGACCATGTCCAACCGTCTGAACAAGGTCTTTGAGGAGACCAACCGGGATTGGAACGCCGACACCGTAGAGGGCGACGAGTATCTGGCCGCCGACGGCCGCGTGATGGACGGCATGCTGTCCGAGCACATGTGCGAGGGCTGGCTGGAGGGCTATCTGCTCACCGGACGTCACGGCTTTTTCAACAGCTATGAGGCCTTTATCCGCATCGTGGACTCCATGGCCTCCCAGCACGCCAAGTGGCTCAAGGTCACCAAGGATATGACGTGGCGTGAGGAGATCGCCTCTCTCAACTACGTCCTGTCCTCCAACGTATGGCAGCAGGACCACAACGGCTTTACCCATCAGGACCCCGGCTT